>CAZARJ010000159.1:0-4790 GCA_964487515.1 uncultured Conexibacteraceae bacterium
GCCCCCTGAGGCGGGCGCGCGGTCGCCGCGTCCCGGTCGCGGGGCGCGCTGCGCCGGGCTTCCCGCGGGCCCGGGGATGCAGCGGGAGTGCCCCGCACCCGCCGCCGCCTAACATGGCGGGCGTGTCAGCGAGCGAGCCCCGCATCACGATCGTCGACTACGGGATCGGCAACCTGCGCTCCGTCGCCAAGGCGCTGGAGCGCAGCGGCGCGCGGGCCGAGCTGAGCGACGATCCGGAGCGGATCGCCGCCGCCGCGGGCCTCGTCCTGCCCGGGGTCGGCGCGTTCGGGGAGGCGATGCGCCGGATCGAGGCTCGCGGGCTCGCCGGCCCGCTCCGCGCCTACGCCGCGGGCGGGCGTCCCCTGCTCGGCATCTGCCTCGGCATGCAGCTGCTCTTCGAGTCCTCCGAGGAGCGCGGCGGCGCCGCCGGCCTGGGGCTGCTGGAGGGCCGCGTGGAGCGCCTGCGGACGGGCGGCCTGCGCCTGCCGCACATCGGCTGGGAGCCGCTCGCGACCGAGCGCCCGGCGCCCCTGCTGGAGGGCATCGCCGAGGGCGAGCCGTTCTACTTCGTGCACTCCTTCGCCCCGCGCCCGCGCCCGGAGGACCTGATCGCGAGCGCCGAGCACGGGGCCCGCTTCGCCGCGGTCGTCGGCCGCGACAACGTCGCCGGGGCCCAGTTCCATCCCGAGAAGTCGAGCGCCGCCGGCCTGCGGCTGCTGCGCAACTTCGTATCCCTCGCGAGCCGCGCGCCCCTGCCCGCCTGAGATGGCCTGGCCCGCGGAAACCGAGGTCGGGGCCGCCCGGCTGACCCTCTACCCGGCGATCGACATCCGGGAGGGCCGCGCCGTGCGCCTGCTGCGCGGCGACTATGCCCAGGAGACGCGCTACGACGCCGACCCGGTCGACGCCGCGCGGCGCTGGGTCGACGCGGGCGCCGCCGTGATCCACGTCGTCGACCTGGACGGCGCCCGGGCCGGGGAGCCGATGCAGCTGCAGACCGTGGCCCGGATCGCCGCCGCGGTCGACGTGCCGCTGCAGCTCGGCGGCGGCCTGCGCACCCGGGCGGCGGTCGAGGCGGCCTTCGCGAGCGGGGCGGAGCGCGCCGTCCTCGGGACCAGCGCCCAGCGCGACCCGGACCTGCTCGCCGGCCTCGCCGAGCTTCACGGCCGGCGGATCGTCGCCTCGGTCGACGCGCGCGGCCCGCACGTCGCCGTCGAGGGCTGGGAGACGGCCACCTCGACCCCGGTCCGGGACGCGATCGCGGACCTGGCCGGGCGCGGCGTCACCTCCTTCGTCTACACGCCGGTCGAGGTCGACGGGACCCTCGAGGGCCCGGGGCTCGACCGCCTGGCGCCCATCCTCGCCGCCTGCGAGGAGGGCGGCGCGGAGCTGATCTACTCCGGCGGCGTCGGCTCGCTCGCGGACCTGGAGAGCCTGCGCGCGATCGGCTCGCCGTCGCTCGGGGGCGTGATCGTCGGCCGCGCCCTCTACGAGCGCCGCTTCAGCGTCGGCGAGGCGCTGCGGACCCTGCGGGGGGAGGACTGATGGCGGGCGGGCGTCTGCTGGCGCTGGGCTCGAAGGCCGGCAGGTGGAGCTTCTGGGGGCGGGTGATCGCGCTCGGGCAGCTCGCGCTGCTCGCCAAGCGCCATCTCGACCGCCTCGACACCGGCGAGCTCGGCGAGCTGCGCACGCTCCTCGCCCGCTCGCGGGGCCGGCCCGCGAACCTCAGCGACCGCGAGCGGCGTCGCGTCGGGGAGCTGGTGAGCAAGCTCGAGCCCGGCGCCTTCGCGCGCGCGGCGGCCGGGTCGGTCGTCCCGCTGCGGAAGGGGCGCTAGTGCCGCTCAAGCGCCTGATCCCGTGCCTGGACGTCGAGGGCGGCCGGGTCGTCAAGGGGACGAACTTCGTCGACCTGCGCGACGCCGGCGACCCGGTCGAGCTGGCCGCGCGCTACGACGCCGCCGGGGCCGACGAGATCGTCTTTCTCGACATCGGCGCCTCCCACGAGGGGCGCGAGACGATCGTCGAGCTGGCGCGCAGGACCGCCGATCAGGTCTTCGTGCCGTTCACGATCGGGGGCGGCATCCGCAGCGTCGCCGACGCGCAGGCCGTGCTCGATGCGGGCGCCGACAAGGTCGGCGTCAACTCGGCCGCGCTCGAGCGGCCCGAGCTGATCGGCGAGCTGGCCGACGTGTTCGGCTCCCAGTGCGTCGTGCTCGCGATCGACGCGCGGCGTCGCGGGGCGGGCGCCGGGGACGGCCCCGGAGCCGCGGGGGAGGACGGAGGGGCCGCCGCGGCCTGGGACGTCTTCGCCGCCGGCGGCAGGCGCCGGATCGAGGGCCGCGAGGCGGTCGCCTGGGCGCGCGAGGGCGTCGAGCGCGGGGCGGGCGAGATCCTGCTCACGAGCATGGACCGCGACGGGACCGAGCTCGGCTACGACCTCGAGCTGACCGCCGCGGTCGCCGCGGCCGTCCCCGTCCCGGTGATCGCCTCGGGGGGCGCGGGACGCCTCGAGCACCTGGTGGAGGCGTTGCGCGAGGGCGGCGCCGACGCGGTCCTCTGCGCCTCGATCCTCCACTTCGGGACCTTCACGGTCGCCGAGGCTAAGGACGCGCTCGCCGCTGCCGGGATCCCGATCCGTCCCGCTCCCGGCCGCGATCGGCCCGCGACCGGTCCCGCTTCCCCGCCATCCGCTCGAGGCGCTTCTCCAGGCGGCGCCACTCGGCCGGCGGGATGACGCCCTTCTGGCCCGGCTTCGACTTGTAGCGCAGCCTGCCGGGGTCGACGCGGCGCATCGCGATCACCGAGTCGCCGCCGGTCAGATAGAGGGTCTGGCCGTCGGATACGACCGGCCCGTAGGCGCCGTCGGTGTAGGCGAAGACGCGCCGCCCGGTTCCCAGGTCGAAGCCCTTGGTGGAGCGGCCGCTGAACGTGGAGACGTACATGATGTCGCCGACCACGGTCGCCGGGCCGCTGACCTGGCCGCCGACCGCCGACTTCCAGAGCAGCTTGCCGGTGCGGGCGTTGACGGCGTAGGCGTTGCGATCGTGGGAGCCGAAGTAGACCGTCGGCTTGGTGCCCTTCGTGTTGGCGGCCGCGATCCCCGAGTAGACGTAGTCGCCGGCCGAGAACGTCCAGGCGATGCGCCCGTCCTCGGCGTCGAAGCTGTAGACGCGGTTGTCGACGTTGCCGGCGTAGACGCGTCCGAAGGCGACCGCGGGGGTGGAGTAGAAGCGGCCGGAGCTGAACCCGGTGCCGAGGTCCGAGGTCTGCCAGCGCAGCTTGCCATCGGAGGCGCGCAGGGCGCTCATGTGGCCGCCGTAGTCGCCGACGTAGAGCGTCCCGTCGGCGAGCGCCGGCGCCGCCTTGATCGACCCGGTCAGCGACGTCTCCCAGATCGTCGCGCCGTCCTTGGCCCGCAGGGCGTGGAAGGTGCCGCCCTCGTCGCCGAAGTAGACGCGCCCGCGGACCACGAGCGGCGAGGACTCGGCGCGGCTGCCGAGCGACTGGCGCCAGAGCACCTTGCCGTCCCGGGCGCGGACCGCGAGCGCCTGGCCGGGCACGAGGCTGACGCTGTAGAGCACCCCGCGCCAGTAGGCCGGGGAGGAGGCGTTGAGCTTCGCCAGGCGCTTGCGCCAGACCACCTTGCCGGTCTTCGCGTCGAGCGCCGTGTAGCGCCCGTCGTTGTCGATGAAGTAGAGCCGCTTGCCGACCACGATCGGCGGGAACTCGATCAGCTCGTTGCCCTCGAAGGTCCAGAGCTTGCGGTAGGGGGGCTTGACGCTCTGCGCATCGAGGAACTTGCTGCGGCCGACGTCATAGCCGAAGCGGGGCCAGTTCACGGTCTGCCGCGGCTTCGGCTTCTTCGGCTTCTCCTTCTTCTCCGGCAGCTCGAAGGTCACGTCCGGGTTGGAGATGTCCGCCGGGCGCTTGAAGATCGCGTAGGCGCCGGCGGCGACGCCCGCGAGCACGGCGAGCGCGACGCCGGCGGCGGCGAATCTCTGGGCGCGGCTCATCGCGCCCCAGGTGGCCTTCAGTCGTCTCACGGGCGAAGGCAGCATGCTAGGGGTATGGGCAAGGGGCAGATCGACGCGGCGCTCGCGGCGACCCTGGCGCCGCTCGCGCCCCTGATGGAGGCGCTCGCGGGCACCGACGCCTACCTGGTCGGCGGGGCGGCCCGCTCCCTGTGCGCCGGGGAGCGCCCCGGCGGCGATCTCGACCTGGCGATCGACGGCGAGCTGGAGCCGGTGCTGGAGCGCCTCGGCGCCGAGGCCCGCCACCACGCCCGCTTCGGGACGGCGACGGTGCGCCTGAACGGGATCAGCGCCGATCTCGCCCGCACCCGGCGCGAGCGCTACCCGCGCCCCGGGGACCTGCCCGTGGTCGAGCCCGCGCCGATCGGCGAGGACCTCGCCCGCCGCGACTTCACGGTCAACGCGATCGCGATCGGGCTGGCGCCGCCGCACCGGATGCTCGACCCGTTCGGCGGCTGCGAGGACCTGCGCGCCGGCGTGCTCAGGATCCTGCATCCGGGCTCGTTCGCCGACGATCCGACCCGGGCGATCCGCGCGGCCCGCTACTGCGCCCGGCTGGGGCTGCGTCCCGACGCCGAGACCCTGCGGCGGCTCACGGCGGCGCGGCTGGGCGACGTCTCCGCCGACCGCCGCGACGCCGAGCTGGCGCGCCTCGCCGCCGAGCCGGAGGCAGCCCGCGGGCTGGCCCTGCTCGCCGAGTGGGGGCTGCTCGAGATCGACGCCGAGCGGCTCGGCCTGCTGACGGCGATCGCCGTGCAC
>CAZARJ010000160.1:0-3580 GCA_964487515.1 uncultured Conexibacteraceae bacterium
GACAGCGCCGAGCACCCCGACTCGGTGATCGGCGGCGACCTGGGCGATCTGCGCCGCACCCTGCGCAAGGGCGAGCGCGCCGGGAACACGTACCCCCGCAAGCTGCGGCGCCCGATCTGGGTGACCGAGTTCTGGTGGACGACCGACCCGCCCGATCACCTCTACGGCCTCTCGCCGAAGAAGCAGGCCCGCAACGTCGAGGAGGCGCTCTACGTCTTCTGGCGCGCGCGGATCGAGCGCGCCTTCGGGTTCATGATCCGCGACACCCGGGCCCACCCGACCGGCCTCTTCGACGAGAGCGGCCGCAAGCCGGCGTGGAAGGCGTTCCGGTTCCCGTTCGTGGTCGAGCGGCGGGGGGCGAAGGTGGCGCTCGCCTGGGGGCGGGCGCCGGTGCGCGGCAGGCTGCTGATCGAGCGCCGCAAGGGCCGGCGCTGGATCAAGGTGGCACGCCTGAGGGTCGCCCCGGGGGCGGTCTTCAGACAGCGGCTGAAGCTCAGGGGGCGGGCGACGCTGCGGGCGCGCGTCGGCCGCGAGCGCAGCCTCAACTGGCCGCTGCGGGCGAAGCCCCGCAAGCCGCATCGCCGCGGCCGGCCCTAGAGGACGGGCCCGGGACGCCCCGGGCGGGCGACGGCCCGGCTCAGATGCTGCGCAGCGACTGCGCCTGCGGGAGGCGCTTGAGCTTGCGCAGGGAGTTGGTCTCGATCTGGCGCACGCGCTCGCGCGTGATCCCGAGGACCGTGCCGATCCGCTCCAGCGTGTATGGCGGCTCGCCGCTGAGCCCGTAGCGCAGCTCGATCACGCGCTGCTCGCGCTCGCTGAGCTGCCCGAGCGCCCGGCGCAGCCCCTCGCGCTGCAGCGCGTCGGTGGCCCGCTCGAACGGCTCCGCCCCGGACTCGTCGGGGACGAGGTCGGCGAGCCTGCCGCCGTCCTCGTCGCCGATCGGCGCCTCCAGCGAGACCGGGGTCGCGGCGACCCCGAGCAGCTCGCGGACCTCGGCCGGGTCGAGCCCCGCCTCGGCCGCCACCTCCGCCGCGTCGGGCTCGCGACCCAGATCCTGGACCAGCTCGCGCTCGGCGCTGCGCACCCGGTTCAGCTTCTCGTTCACGTGCACCGGGATCCGGATCGTGCGGCTCTTGTCAGCGACCGCCCTCGTCACCGCCTGCCTGATCCACCAGGTCGCGTAGGTCGAGAACTTGTAGCCGCGCCGGTGGTCGAACTTCTCCACCGCCCGGATCAGCCCCAGCGAGCCCTCCTGGATCAGGTCCAGGAGGCTGAGGCCGCGGCCGACGTAGTTCTTCGCGATCGAGACGACGAGCCGCAGGTTGGCTTCGACCATGTGGCGCTTGGCATCGGCATCGCCGCGCTCGATCCGCTTCGCCAGGGCCACCTCGCCGTCGGCGGTGAGCAGCTCGACGCGGCCGATCGAATGCAGGTAGAGGCGCAGGGAGTCGACCCCGGGCTCGACCGTGAGATCGAGCGTCTCGGCGGCGACCTCGCCGCCGTCCTCGGGGCCGCCGCCGACCGGATCGAGGTCGAGCGGGTCGCCGTCGTCATGCAGCGTCGCGAGCAGCGGGAAGGTGGAGTTGGCCTCGCCCTGCGCCCCCAGGGTGCGCTCGGTGACTTGCAGCTTCTCAGCCATCTTGGCGGTGCGCCGCGGCTCCTCCTCCGCTGCGCAGGACGGAGTATGGCACGCCGCAGCGAGATTGACACCCCTTACCGCGAGCGGTTCGCTCAGGCGGGCGTCGTGGGCCGCTGCGCGCGGCGCTGATGCTCGAGCCGCCGGCGCAGCCCGAAGAAGTAATCGGCGCCCGAGATCACCGTCACGGCGACCGCCGCGTAGACCAGCAGATCGACGCCGAGGGGCGCCGGGTCGACGGCGATCAGGGCGATCACCGCGGCGATCTGAAGCGCCGTCTTCAGCTTCCCGAGCCAGCTCGCCGCGATCACGACGCCCTGCTCGGCGGCGAGGCTGCGGAGCGCCGTCACGGCAAGCTCGCGGGCGATGATCACCATCGCGATCCACGCCTCCAGTCGGTCCAGGGTGACCAGGGAGACGAGCGCGGCGACGATCAGCAGCTTGTCGGCGAGCGGGTCCATGAGCTTGCCGAACGTGGTGACGTCCCCCTTGCGCCGCGCGATGTAGCCGTCGAGGCCGTCGGTGAACGCGGCGGCGGCGAAGACGATCCCGGCGAGCAGGTCGCCGTTGGGCGCCTCGCCGAGCAGCGCCACGACGACGACCGGGACCGCCAGGATGCGCAGCAGGGTGAGGGCGTTCGGGATGTTGAGGGGGACCAAGGCGTCCGGCTCCGGAGCCGATACTACGCGCGCCCCGGCCGCGGCCCGCCGCCCCGCGTGGGCGCCATCCGCTCAGGCGAGCTCTCGCGCCCGCGCGAGGACCGCGTCCAGCATCTCCTCGGTGAGCCGGCCGGTGAACGTGTTCTGCTGGCTGGGGTGGTAGCTGCCGAGCAGGATCGTCCCCCCGATCCCGGCCTCCGCCCCGTGCCCGAAGCGCGGTCGCGGGCGCGGGAGCTCGGCGCCGTTGGCGGCCAGGGCGCGCAGCGCCCCCGTCCAGGCGAAGGCGCCGAGCGCCAGGATGACCCGGGCCCGCGGCAGGAGCTCCAGCTCGCGGGACAGGAACGGCAGGCAGCGATCGCGCTCGGCGGTGGTCGGCTTGTTCGCGGGCGGCGCGCAGCGGACCACGGCCGTGATGTAGGCGTCGCTCAGGGTGAGCCCGTCGTCGCGGGAGCGCGACTCGGGGCGGCTCGCCAGCCCGGCCCGGTGCAGGGCCGCGTAGAGCCAGTCGCCGGAGCGGTCACCGGTGAACATGCGGCCCGTGCGGTTGGCCCCGTGCGCGGCCGGCGCCAGCCCGACGAGCACGATCGCCGCGCCCGGATCCCCGAACCCCGGCAGCGGCCGGGCCCAGTACTCCTCCCCGCGGTGGCGCCGGGGCGGGTCGGCGGCGACGGACTCGCGCCAGGAAACCAGCCGCGGGCAGGCCCGGCAGGAGACCACCTCCCGCGCGAGCGCCGTGAGCGGGTCGCTCACCGGATGCGCTTGACCCGGAAGCCGACCAGACGGCTCTTGCTGAAGGTGGCCGTGCCCACGTCGAGGCGCCAGCGGCCCGGCAGCTTGCCGTCGTAGGCCCGCAGGAACTTCGCGAAGAGCTTCGCGCCGCGCTCGCAGCTCAGCCGCCCGACCGCGATCAGCGTCAGCCGGTACCAGCCTTCCTTCAGCTTCAGCCGGCCGATGCGGTCGTTGTGGAGCACGTGGAAAAGGCTCGGACAGGCCTTGCCGCCGACCGTGTGTCCACCACCGCCGCCGCCCTTGCCCTTGCGAACGCGCTTCACCTTGAACCCGTCGCCGGTCTTGGGCTGAAAGAAGGCGCTGTTGCGGGCCCGCACGCGCCAGCCGTCGGGCAGCCTGCCGTCGTAGTCGAGCAGGAACTGGCGGAAGAGGTCGTAGGCGTAGGCGCAGCTCAGCGTCTTGCGGTCGAAGACGATCACCTTGTACTTGCCCTTGGCCAGCTTCAGCTTGCCGATCCGGTCGTTGTGCAGGACGCGGAACGTTCCCGCGCACTTGC
>CAZARJ010000160.1:3680-4773 GCA_964487515.1 uncultured Conexibacteraceae bacterium
GCAGGGCGCCGAGGTGCTCCGCCACCCCTTCAACCTGGGCATCGGCGGCGCCATGCAGTCGGGCTACAAGCACGCGCTGGCGCGGGGCTACGACGTCGCGGTCCAGGTCGACGGCGACGGCCAGCACAAGCCCGAGTACCTGCCCGAGATGCTCGAGGCGCTGCGTACCTCCGGCTCGGAGGCGGACATGGTCTACGGGACCCGCTTCCGTGGCGACCCCGGCTACCGCGTCCCGTTCGGGCGCCGCCTGGGCAACATGATCTTCTCGGTCGTGCTGACCGCGATCACCCGGCAGCGGATCACCGATCCCACCTCGGGATTCCGGATGGTGAACCGCAAGGGCATCGAGCTGTTCGCCCGCGACTACCCGCACGACTACCCGGAGGTCGAGGCGATCCTGATGCTGCACGCCAACCACCTGCGCATCCACGAGGTCCAGGTGCGGATGAACGCGCGCGGCTTCGGCCGCAGCTCGATCGACTACCCGCGCGCCGCCTACTACATGGTCAAGGTGATGCTGGCGCTCTTCGTCGGCCTGCTGCGGCGGCGCACGAGCCCGGTCGACGGGCCCCCGCCGGAGACGGGCGAGATGACCCCCGTCGCCCCGAGCGCCGCCACCGCGGGCTCGGACGGGAGCGGCCGCGGATGATCGCCGCGGTGCCGAGCGCGGCCACCGAGTCCGTGCTCGGGCAGAAGCCGCAGATCATCGCGGTGGTCGCCACGATCCTCTTCCTCGGCCTGGTCATCGAGCTCGTGCGCCGGCGGCGGCTGGTCGAGCGCTACGCCCTGCTGTGGATCGCGGCGGCGATCATCCTCGTCATCCTCGCGGTCTGGAACGGGGGCCTGAACGCGATCGCGGACGCGCTCGGGATCCTCTCCCCCCCGAACGCCCTCTTCCTGCTCGGCCTGGGGACGGTGTTCGTCCTCGCCCTGCACTTCTCGGTCGCCTTCTCGCGGCTCAGCGAGGAGACGAAGATCCTCGCCCAGGAGGTGGCGCGCCTCGACGCCGAGCTGCGTCGCCGCGAGGCCCGCGCCGGCATGGGCCCGGCCCACGGGCCCGCCTCCCCCGAGCGGCCGGGCGCTGCCCGGCGGC
>CAZARJ010000161.1:0-4750 GCA_964487515.1 uncultured Conexibacteraceae bacterium
TCGCGGGTCCGCATCCGGAGCGTCGGGTGATCGCCGGAGTGGAAGAGCTTGCTCGCGGTGACGGCCACGCCCGCGCGGTCAAGCACTTCGAGCTCGACATCGCGATCGGAGTCCGGCTCCATCCCGGCCGCGAGGTCGCCGATCCGCACGGTTCCGTCGGCCATCCGGACGCGCGTGTCGCCGGTCACGCAGTAGCGCATCGCGGCCGGCGGGTCGTCGTCGATCGAGCCGAAGTTGCCCTGGCCGTCGACCAGCGTGTAGCGCAGGGAGAACTCCTGCGCCATGCGGACCAGGGTGTCGTAGATCGACTGGTCGCCGTGCGGGTGGTACTTGCCCATCACCTCGCCGACGATGAAGGCGGACTTGCGGTAGGGCCGGTTGGGCTGCAGGCCCAGGTCGTGCATCGCGTAGAGCACGCGCCGGTGCACAGGCTTGAGCCCGTCCCGCGCGTCGGGCAGCGCCCGCCCGACGATCACGCTCATCGCGTAGTCGAGATACGCCGAGCGCATCTCGGTGGAGATCTCGCGCGGCTCGACGTTGCCGCCGCCGAGCACGTCCGCGGAGCCTTCCATCAGCGCTCCCTCCGGGTTGCCGTCGCCCGCTGCGGCCTAGACATCGAGCATGTCCACGTCGCGGGCGTTGCTGGTGATGAACTCCTTGCGCGGCTCGACCTTGTCGCCCATCAGGTTGCTGAACACCTGCTCGGCCATCGCCGCGTCGTCGATCGTCACCTGCATCAAGGTCCGCGTCTCGGGCGCCATCGTCGTCACCCGGAGCTGCTCGGCGTTCATCTCGCCGAGGCCCTTGAACCGCTGCAGGGTGACCCCGCGCTTGGCCAGATCCAGGATCGCCTGGCGGACCGCGCCGAAGGACTCGGCCTCCTCGGCCCGGTCCTTGAAGCGGACCTCGATCGGGGGCGAGCCGACCTGCTTGAGCAACGCGGCGTGGACCTCGACCAGCTTCCGGTACTCGGCGGAGAGAAACAGGCCGGCCGGCAGCCGGTGGATGCGTGCCAGGCCCGACTTCCGGTGCACGGCGCGCACCTCGAGCGTCTCCGCGTCCGCCGACAGCAGCTCGGTCTCGTAGGCCTCGCCCTCGGGGTCGTCCGCCTCGATCACCTCGCGCACGCCGGCGAGCGTCGCGGCGCCCTTGTTCAGCACCTGCGACTCGCTCAGGAAGGCGACCCGCTCGCTGCCGTAGGTCGCCTGCAGGGAGCTGATCCACCCCTCGTACTCCTTGTAGGAGCGGTTGAACCGCTGCCACTTCGAGCCGCTCATCTTCGTCGTCTGGCCGTCCTGGTCGACGAGCTCGAAGGACTCCAGCTTGTCGCGCAGCAGGAACTCCTCCAGCTCGGTCTCCTTCTCCAGGTAGAGCTCGGTGCGGCCGCTCTTGGCCCGGTACAGCGGCGGCTTGGCGATGTAGACGTAGCCGCGCTCGATCAGCTCCGGCATCTGGCGGAAGAAGAAGGTCAGGATCAGGGTCCGGATGTGGGCGCCGTCGACGTCGGCGTCGGTCGTGATCACGAGCTTGTGGTAGCGCGCGTCGTCGATGTCGAACTCCTCGTGCACGCCGGTCCCGATCGCGGTGATCAGCGACTGCACGGCGTCGTTGGCGAGCACCTTGTCGATCCGGTTCTTCTCGACGTTGATGATCTTCCCGAACAGCGGCAGGACGGCCTGCGTGGAGCGGTCGCGGGCCTGCTTCGCCGAGCCGCCGGCGGAGTCGCCCTCGACGATGAACAGCTCGGTCAGGCTCGGGTCGCGGACCGTGCAGTCGGCGAGCTTGCCGGGCAGGGTCGAGTTCTCGAGCGCCGACTTGCGGCGCGTCAGATCGCGGGCCTTGCGCGCCGCCGCCCGGGCCCGCGCCGCGTCGATCGACTTGCTGACGATCCGGCGCGCGTCGGTCGGGTTCTCCTCCAGGAACTCGGCCAGCCGCTTGTTGACGATCCCCTGCACGAAGCCCTCGATCGGCGGGTTGCCGAGCTTGGTCTTCGTCTGGCCCTCGAACTGCGGATCCTGGAGCTTGACCGAGATCACCGCCGTCAGGCCCTCGCGCACGTCGTCGCCGGAGAGGTTGGAGTCCTTCTCCTTCAGCAGCCCCCGCTCGCGCGCGTAGGCGTTCAGGGTCCGGGTCAGCGCCGAGCGGAAGCCGGACAGGTGCGAGCCGCCCTCGGCGGTGTTGATGTTGTTGGCGAAGGAGAAGATCGACTCCTGGTAGCCGGTGTTCCACTGCATCGCGATCTCAAGCGCCCCCTCCTCCCCCTCGCCCTCGAAGTAGATGGTCTTCTTGTGCAGCGCGTCCTTGGCCGAGTTCAGGTGGGCGACGAAGTCCACCAGCCCGCCCTCGTAGTGGAACTCCTCGCGCTGGCCCTCGCCCCGCTCGTCGACCAGGGCGATCCGCAGCCCGCGCGTCAGGAAGGCCGTCTCCCGCATGCGCTCGGCCAGGATCGCGAAGTCGTACTCGATGTCGTCGAAGATCTCGGCGTCGGGCAGGAAGCTGATCGTGGTCCCGGTCTCGTCGTTCTTCTCGTCCCTGGAGAGCTCGTTCAGCGGCCGCCCGCGCTCGTAGTCCTGACGCCAGGTGTGGCCCTTACGGCCGATCTCGAGGTGGAGGCGCTCGGAGAGGGCGTTGACCACCGAGACGCCGACGCCGTGCAGCCCGCCGGAGACCTTGTAGCCGCCGCCGTCGCCGAACTTGCCGCCCGCGTGCAGCACGGTGAGCACGACCTCGGCGGCCGGCCGGCCCTCCTTCTCGAGCATGCCGACGGGGATCCCGCGCCCGTTGTCGGTGACGGTGACCGAGTTATCCGGGTGGATCGTGATCGAGACCGCATCGCAGTGGCCGGCGAGCGCCTCGTCGACGGAGTTGTCGACGACCTCGTAGACGAGGTGGTGGAGCCCGCGGACGCCGGTCGAGCCGATGTACATGCCGGGGCGCTTGCGGACGGCCTCGAGGCCCTCGAGGACCGTGATGTCGGCGGCGCCGTATGAGCTCGCCGTGCCGTCTTGCTTCGCCTTGGGCTTGTCCGCCACCGGTTCCTTTCCAGTCTGGTTCGTCCTCGAATCATGCCCCTCCCGGCGGCGGCAAGTTGCAAGCTGCTACTTGCCGTGACCCTGCGACGCGAGTCGGTCCGCGAGGCCCGGGAGCGCTCGCGCGGGGTGCAACCGGTCAGTTGACATAAGGATACCACGCCGGCCTTCCCCGCGCGAGCCCGGCGCGTTACAAAATCCCTGCAAATCGTGACTTTTCTGAAACGAAATCGGAACTTTGTGTCATCGGTGACGGGAGAGGTCGGCGGTGAAGCGCAGCGCGCGCACCCGGCCGGCCCCGATCAGCGCCTCGAGGCGCTCCCGCAGCGGGTCCCCCATCAGCTCCAGCTCCTGCGCCCAGGCGCCGCTCTCGCAGGCGATCGTCACCCGCCCGTCGCGCTCGGCCACGGGCCGCGCGCGCGCCGCGATCGTCTCCCCGCAGGCCTCCGGCCAGGCGCGCTGCACGGCGGCGAGCAGCGTCTTCGGCGCCCGCTGCTCGACCACGCGCTCGAGCGCGCCGCCGAGCCGCCGCGGCGCCCGCCGGCTCACCCTCCACCCCCGGCGACGACCTCACCCGCGGCGACCGCCAGCTCGCGCGCCCCGGGCGCCGGCACGTGCGCGGCGTCGGTCGCGGTGATCAGCGCCTGACCCCCGGCCTCGAGCAGCGCCACCAGGCGGCGGCGCCGGTCGCGGTCGAGCTCGCTCATCACGTCGTCGAGCAGCATCAGGGGAAGGCTACGCCGTGCCTCGCGCAGCGCCTGGCGCTCGGCGAACAGCAGGGCCAGCAACCCGAGGCGCTGCTGGCCCTGGGAGCCGTAGCGGCGCAGCGAGCGGCCGCCGAAGGAGAGCTCGACCTCGTCGCGGTGCGGGCCCCAGGCCCCATAGCCGCGCGCGATGTCCCCCTCGCGCCGCGCCGCCAGCTCGGCCTCGATCCCGGCCGCGTCCAGCTCCCCCGTGCGCGGCCTGTACGCGAGCCCGCCGGGCTCCGGGAGGCCGAGCTCGGCGGCGGCCTCGGCGAACGGGCCCGCCAGCCGCTCCGCCGCCTCCGCCCGGCTCCGCACCAGCGGCGCGGCGGCCTCGGCCAGGGCCCTGTCCCAGGCGCCCAGCGCGCTCGCGTCGCCGCCGCGGCGGATCCCCCCGAGCAGATTGTTGCGCTGCGCGAGCGCCCGCGAGTAGGCGCGGCGCTCCCCCTCCCGCGCCGGCCAGAGCGCGCCGGCGAGGCGGTCGAGATGGGCGCGCCTGGGGCTCGGCGGGCCCTTGACCAGGGCCAGGCGGTCCGGCATGAAGACGCTCAGCGCCGGGCGGCGGCGGTCGTCGCCGGCAGTCGCGGCAGCGCCGTCGACCAGGCGCCGGCGCGACTCGCCGCTGGAGATCGAGGCGAGCATGTGCAGCGGCTCGGCGGCCTCGCCCGGATCCGGCTCCAGCCAGGCCTCCACGCGCGCCAGGCCCGCGTCGTAGCGGATCATCTCGCGCTCCCGGCGCGTGCGGCACGAGCGGCCGGTGAGGGCGAAGAAGAGCGCCTCGAGGACGTTCGTCTTCCCCGCCCCGTTGGGCCCGTGCAGGACCGTCAGCTCCGGGCCGAGCCCGATCTCCCCGTCCGTGAGGTTGCGGAAGCTGAGCGGCTCGATCCGCGTGACCCGCACCGCGGCGCCGCCCGCCCGGGGGTCTCAGACGTTGAGCCGGATCGGCATCACGAGGTAGCTGAAGTCCTCGGAGCCGGC
>CAZARJ010000162.1:0-4745 GCA_964487515.1 uncultured Conexibacteraceae bacterium
TCGGCGAGGTCTTCTTCATCATCATCTTCACCTACTTCTACACCGCGGTCACCTTCAACCCGGTCGACCAGGCCGACAATCTGAAGAAGTACGGCGGCTTCATCCCCGGCGTCCGGCCCGGGCGACCAACCGCCGAATACCTGGACCGGATCCTCTCCAGGCTCACCTTCGCGGGCGCCCTCTACCTGGGCGCGGTCGCCGCGCTGCCGACGATCCTGATCAGCCAGACCTCGGCCAACTTCTTCTTCGGCGGCACCTCGATCCTGATCGTCGTCGGCGTCGCCCTCGACACGGTCAAGCAGCTCGAGGCGCAGCTGATGATGCGCAACTACGAAGGCTTCCTGAAGTAGCTCTGCCGGTGGCTCCGGGCCTTCGGTAGCCTTGCCCCCGCGATGTCGGAGCTCAATCTCATCCTGCTTGGCCCGCCGGGATCGGGAAAGGGGACGCAGGGGGAGCGCCTGCAGGAGGACTTCCGGCTGCCCTACTACGCGACCGGGGACATCCTCCGCGCCGCGGTCCGCGACGAGACCGACCTGGGCCGGACCGCGAAGGAGTACATGGACCGCGGCGACCTGGTCCCCGACGAGGTGATCATCGGGGTGATCGGGGAGCGCGTGCAGGGATCGGACGCCGAGGACGGGTTCATCCTCGACGGCTTCCCGCGCACCGTCGGGCAGGCCGAGGCGCTCGACGCCGAGATGCGGAAGCTGGGCCGCTCCCTGACCGCCGCGGTGCTGATCGACGTCAGCGACGAGGAGGTCATCAGGCGCCTCGGGGGGCGCCGGACGTGCGCCAAGAACGGCCACATCTTCCACGTCGAGTTCGATCCGCCCAAGAACGAGGGCGTCTGCGACATCTGCGGCTCGCGGCTGCTGATCCGCGACGACGACAAGCCGGAGGTGATCCGCAACCGGCTCGAGACCTACCACTCCAAGACCGAGCCGCTCGTGGGCTACTACGAGGAGGCCGGGATCCTGAAGCGGGTCGACGGCGCGCAGGGCCCCGACGAGGTCGGCAACCGGATCCGGGCGCTGCTCGCCACCCTCCGCATGGAGGAAGAGCTCTGAGCGGCCCGCGGCAGCCGGCCGCGGAGCGCTGATGATCGTTCCCAAGACCCCCGAGCAGGTCGACAAGATGGCGGCCGCCGGCGAGATCCTCGCGCGCTGCCTGAAGATGCTCCGCAAGGGCGCCCGGCCGGGAGTGACCACGGCCGAGCTTGACGCGGCCGCGGAGCGCTTCATCGCCTCGCAGGGGGCCGAGGCCGCATTCAAGGGCTACAACGGCTTTCCGGGATCGATCTGCGCCTCCCCGAACTCGATGGTCGTGCACGGGATCCCCGGCTCCTACGAGCTCAAGCGCGGCGACCTGATCTCGCTCGACGTCGGCGTGATCCTCGACGGATGGGTCGCCGACGCGGCCCTGACGATCCCGATCGGCCCGGTATCCGAGCCCGCGCTGGGACTGCTGGAGACCACCCGCGCGTCGCTCTTCGAGGGCATCGCCGAGGCCCGGGCGGGTAACCACCTCGGCGACATCTCGGCCGCCGTGCAGAGGCGCGTGGAGGCGGACGGCCTCGGGGTCATCCGCAGCCTCGTCGGCCACGGCATCGGCCGGCGCATGCACGAGGACCCGCAGATCCCGAACTACGGCGAGCCCGGCAAGGGCCCGGAGCTGGAGGAGGGGATGACGTTCGCGATCGAGCCGATGGTCACGATCGGCTCCCCGGAGGTGCGGATGGGCTCCGACAACTGGGCCGTCTACTCCGAGGACGGCTCGCTCGCCGCCCACTTCGAGCTCACGATCGCGGTCGGCGCCGACGGCCCCCGGATCCTGACCCCCTGGCACATCGACTGATTGCGCCGATTCGCTAACATGCCGGGCTCGGCGGATCGCCGTCCCGTACTGCCCCCTGTCCGTTTCATGGGACGGCGGGGCCACCTCGAAGTCAGATAGAAAGCCGGAAGCATGAAGGTCCGAGCCTCCGTAAAACCGATGTGTGAGCGCTGCCAGGTGATCAGGCGGCGCGGCCGCGTCCTGGTGATCTGCAGCAACCCCCGCCACAAGCAGAGGCAGGGCTAGCGATGGCGCGGATCGCGGGCATCAACCTGCCGCTCAACAAGCGGATCGAGATCGGGCTCACCTACGTGCACGGGATCGGCCGCTCGACTTCGGGCAAGCTCCTCGCCAAGGTCGGCATCGACCCCGACACCCGGGTCGGCGACCTGACCGAGGACGAGGTGATCAAGCTCCGCGACGCGATCGAGGAGCTCACGGTCGAGGGCGATCTGCGGCGCGAGCGCTCGCAGAACGTCAAGCGGCTGATGGAGATCGGCTCCTACCGGGGCCTTCGCCACCGCCGCGGCCTGCCGGTCAACGGCCAGCGGACGAAGACCAACGCGCGCAGCCGCAAGGGTGCGAAGAAGATGAGCGTCACAGGGCGCAAGAAGGCCCCGGCGCTGAAGTGATCGCGAACGTACAGACCGACAAGCGACTGGGGACCGACTAGATGCCGCAACCGAAGCGAGGCCAGGGCCGGGCCAAGCGCCGCGTGCGCAAGAACGTGCCCTTCGGCCAGGCGCACATCAAGACCAGCTTCAACAACACGATCGTCACCCTGACCGACCCGGCCGGGAACGTGATCGCCTGGGAGTCCGCCGGCAGCGCCGGCTTCAAGGGCTCGCGGAAGTCGACCCCGTTCGCCGCCCAGGTGACCGCCGACAACGCCGCCCGCAAGGGGATGGAGAGCGGCCTCGAGCGGGTCGAGGTGCACGCCAAGGGCGCCGGCTCCGGGCGCGAGACCGCGATCCGCGCGCTGCAGGCGGCCGGCCTGCAGGTGACGGCGGTCAAGGACGTGACCCCGCAGGCCCACAACGGCTGCCGGCCGAAGAAGCGCCGGAGGGTCTGAGCCATGGCCCGCGATACCGGAGCGCAGTGCAAGCAGTGCCGCCGCGAGGGGCAGAAGCTGTTCCTGAAGGGCGAGCGCTGCCTGACCGACAAGTGCGGGGTGGAGCGCCGCTCCTACCCGCCGGGCGAGCACGGGCGCGGCCGCCTGCGCTCGTCCGAGTACCGGCTGCAGCTGCGCGAGAAGCAGAAGGCGCGCCGCTACTACCAGGTGCTCGAGAAGCAGTTCCGCTCCTACTACGACAAGGCCTCGCGCCAGGACGGCGTCACCGGCGAGAACCTGCTGCGGCTGCTCGAGCGGCGCTTCGACAACGTGCTCGTGCGGCTCGGCTTCGCCGCCTCGCGGCGCCAGGCCCGGCAGCTGATCCGCCACGGCCACTGGCAGATCAACGGCCGCCGCGTCGACATCCCCAGCTACCAGGTCAAGCCCGAGGACGTGATCTCGATTCGCTCCGGCAGCGACGCCGAGACGACCGTCCGGGTCGCCACCGAGCTGATTTCAACTGTGCCCCCCTGGCTGCAGGCCGATCACGACTCGCTCACCGCCAAGGTGCTGCGGCTCCCGGAGCGGAACGAGATCGACACGCCGGTCACCGAGCAGCTCATCGTCGAGCTGTACTCGAAGTAGGGGCCCGCTACAAACCGCGAAGGAAGGAAGCACCATGACCACCCTGCCCGATTTTCAGGTCCCGAAGATCTCCTACGAGGAGGTCGACGAGCGGCGTGGCACGTTCACGATCGAGCCCCTCGACAAGGGCTTCGGCTACACCTACGGCAACAGCCTTCGCCGCGTGCTGCTCTCCTCGCTTCAGGGTGCGGCCATCACCAGCGTCCGCATCGAGGGCGTCTCGCACGAGTTCTCGAACATCGCCGGGGTCAAGGAGGATGTCACCGCCATCGTCCTCAACCTCAAGGACGTGGTGCTGAAGATCCACGGCGAGGCCGATGAGCTCGAGGTGCCGCTCGTCGCCACCGGTCCCGCCGAGGTCACCGCCGGCGACCTCGACATCCCGGCCGGGGTCGAGATCCTCAACCCCGAGGCCCCGATCGCCACGCTCGAGAAGAAGGCGAAGCTCGAGATGTACCTGACGGTCGGCCGCGGGCGCGGCTACTCGCCGGCGGAGGACAACAAGACCGACGATCAGCCGATCGGGGTGATCCCGATCGACTCGATCTTCTCGCCCATCCGGCGCACGTCCTACCGCGTCGACTCCTCGCGGATCGGCCAGCGCACCGACTACGACAAGCTCACGCTCGAGGTCGAGACGGACGGTTCGCTGGAGCCGCCGGCGGCCCTGCGCGAGGCGTCGGAGCTGATGATCGCGAGCCTCGCGATCTTCACCGACGCCGACCGCGTGGAGGAGCTCACGCAGCTCGACGGCGCTGGCGATGAGGGTGGCGGCGACCCCGAGGAGGCGGCGAGCGGCGAGGGCGATCAGCGTCTGATCGAGGAGCTCGACATCGGCGTGCGCGCCTACAACTGCCTCAAGCGGGCCGGCATCCAGACGATCGGTGAGCTACAGGCGAAGACCGAGTCGGAGCTGAAGGCGATCCCGAACTTCGGCGACCGCTCGATCGAGGAAGTGATGAGCGGCATGCGGGCGCTCGGCATCGAGCCCCGCAGCGAGTAGACCGGCACGAACGAAGCGGAGCGATGCGATGCGCCACAAGCGGACCAGACACAAGCTCAGTCGCGATGCCGCGCACCGCAAGGCGCTGCTGCGCACCCTCTCGCGGCAGCTGATCGAGCATGAGCGCGTGAAGACGAGCCAGGCGAAGGCGAAGGCCGTCAAGCCCGAGGTCGAGAAGCTGATCACGCTCGCCAAGCGCGGCGACCTGCACGC
>CAZARJ010000163.1:0-4741 GCA_964487515.1 uncultured Conexibacteraceae bacterium
GCCCGCTCGGCCAGCTCGGCGGCGAAGCCGGCCGCCGAGAGCGAGGAGAGCTCGTCGATGTGGGCGAAGATCGACTCCGCCAGCCGGCCGATCGTCGCCTCGCCGAGCTCGGCGTCGCGGGTCGCCTCGACCATGCGCCGCCACGAGATCCGGGCGCCGAGCCGGTAGGCGGCGAGCAGCGACTCCAGCCGCCGGCCCTCGCCCGCCTCCCAGCGACCGAACTCGACGTAGATCCGCTTGGCCCGCTCGGGCAGCTCGCCCCCGTTGCGGATCAGATCCAGAAAGCGGCTCAGCGCCTCGACGACGCCGGTGCGCAGCCCGGCTCCGAACTCGCCCTCGAGCGAGCGGCGGTAGGCGGGAACGCGCTCGCGGATCGCCGCGATCAGCTCCTCGGCGAGTGCGTCGAGATCGGGATCGAGCAGGTCCGCCAGCGTCGCCGGCAGCTCCTCCCAGGGACGAGAGGTCAGCCCCGCGAGGGGATCGTGTCTTGCCCCGGCGTCGCTCACCGGGCCGATCTTGTCAGTCAGGCGGCCAGATCGTCCCGATCAACTTGGCGCCGGCGCCTGCGCGCCTCCGAGATCCCGGACCAGCCGGCGCTGAAGGCCAGCGCCTCGGCGAACTGCACCGCGCGCGGTGACGCCTTCACCGGGGAGCCGTCGATGCCGCTGATCCGCATCGGCAGCACTGCCTCGCTGCGCCGGCTCCGCTCGCTGTCCTCGATCTCCTCGTGCAGGTGAACCAACTGCTCCCAGCGTGCGCTGGACTCGTTGCTCATACCCTCACTCCCGTCGACGGGGGATTCCACTGTGGGCCCACAATGTAGGCCTCGTGGCAGACGTAACAGCGGCGGCGGCCGAAACGGCTCCCGGCCGGCGCCGCAAAGTGGGTGATCTTCAGGAGCGAACCGGCCCGGGCCGCTCTCGCCGTCCCTGAGGGGGTCGGGCTATTGTCGAGCCGATGGATTCTGGGAGCGAGATCCTGGGGGACGGAGGCGAGACGGGGGGCGGGGCGGGCTCTCCGGCGTCGCTCGGGGGCCGGGAGCGTGCCGAGCTGCGCAGCCACTGGGGCTGGGGCCTGGCCGAGCGGGAGCCGGATCGCGCCTCGCTCGAGGCGCTCGCGCCGCTGGTGCGGGAGCGGCTCGGGTTCGGCGGCGAGCGGATCGAGATGCCGGTCCCGCTCGCCGCGGTCGAGATCGCCCCGCCGCGGCTGAAGCCGCCCGCCGAGGCCGATGGGCTGCTGTTCGGCGGCGACGAGGATCGGATCCGCCACGCGATGGGCCGCTCCTACCGGGACGTCGTGCGCGGCTTCCGGGGCCGCTACGACCACACGCCCGACATGGTGGCCTACCCGGGCTCTGAGGACGACCTGCTGCGGCTGCTCGACGTCTGCGCCTCGCGGCGCCTCGCGATCGTGCCCTTCGGCGGCGGCACCAGCGTCGTCGGCGGGGTCGAGCCGCGGGTCGGGCGTGGCTATCGCGGCGTGGTGTCCGTCGACCTGAGCGGGCTGCGGGGCGTCGCCGAGGTCGACGAGGTCTCGAACGCGGCCCTGATCCGGGCCGGGACGAGCGGTCCCGACCTCGAAGCGGCCCTGCGCCCGCGGGGGCTGACGCTCCGGCACTTCCCGCAGTCGTTCGAGTTCTCGACCCTCGGCGGCTGGCTGGCGACCCGCGCCGGTGGGCACTTCGCCACGGTCGAGACCCACATCGACGACCTCGTGGAGTCGATCCGGGCGCTCACGCCGAGCGGCGTCTGGGAGAGCCGCAGGCTGCCCGGATCGGGGGCGGGCCCCAGCCCGGACCGGCTGCTGCTCGGCTCGGAGGGGGCGCTCGGGATCATCACCGAGGCCTGGATGCGGGTGCGTCCCCGGCCGACCCACAAGGCATCGCAAGCGGTCCTCTTCAGCGACTTCGCCCAGGCGGTGGAGGCGCTGAGGGCGATCGCGCAGTCGGGGCTCAACCCCGCCAACTGCCGCCTCCTCGATCCGCTCGAGGCGGAGATCAATGGCGCCGCCGGCGGCGAGGAGGCCGTCCTGGTGCTGGGCTTCGAATCCGCCTTCGCGCCGGTCGACGCGCAGCTCGCGACGGCGGTCGAGTGCGCGGCCGACCACGGGGGCCGGGTCCCCGAGCGCGACCAGGGGGACGCGGGCGACGGCCCCGCGGCGAGCTGGCGCTCCGCCTTCCTGGCGGCGCCGTATCTACGCGACAGCCTCGTCTGCCTCGGCGTCCTCTCGGAGACGTTCGAGACGGCGATCACCTGGGATCGCTTCGCCGGCTTCCACTCCCAGGTGCTCGAGGCCGCCCGGCGCGCGGTCGCGGAGTCGCTCGGGACGCCGGGCGAGGGCGAGGGGGCGCCCCGCGTGAGCTGCCGGGTCACGCACGTCTACCCGGACGGTCTCGCCCCGTACTACACGGTCCTGGCGCCCGCGCGGCGCGGCTCCGAGGTCGAGCAGTGGGACGAGATCAAGGCCGCCGTCGCGGAGGCGATCATCTCCGCGGGCGGGACGATCACCCATCACCACGCGGTCGGCCGCGATCACCGGCCCTGGTACGAGCGCCAGCGGCCCGAGCCCTTCGCGGCGGCTCTGGCGGGCGCCAAGCGCGCCGTCGACCCGGAGTGGCTGCTCAACCCCGGGGTGCTGCTGGACCCGGATCGGGTATAGGTTGCTCCGGCACGATCTGCAGGCGTGACGAGGAGCGGCGAGAGTGGACCTGAGCTTGAGCGAGTCCGAGGCGGCCTTCCGGGACGAGGTCCGCGCCTGGCTGGAGGCCAACCATCCCGGTCCCGAGCCGCACGGCGACGAGGAGGGCTTCGCCTTCCGCCGCGCCTGGCAGCGCAAGATGCACGAGGCCGGCTGGGCCGGGATCTCCTGGCCGCGCGAGTACGGTGGCCGCGGGGCGAGCCTGATCGAGCAGGCGATCTTCTCCGACGAGATGGCCCGCGCCGACGCGCCCTCGCCCGCCAACCTGCTCGGCCTGGTGATGGGCGGCCCGGTGGTGATGACGCACGGCACCGAGGAGCAGAAGGAACGCTGGCTGGAGCCGATCCTGAGCGCCGAGGAGATCTGGTGCCAGGGTTTCTCGGAGCCTGAGTCCGGCTCAGACCTGGCCTCGCTGAAGACGCGCGCGGTGCGGGTCGACGGCGGGTGGCGGGTCACCGGCCAGAAGGTCTGGACGACGTTCGCGCACGAGTCGAAGTGGTGCATGCTCGTCGCCCGCACCGATCCCGATGCCGCCAAGCACAAGGGTATGACCTACTTCATCTGCGACATGGAGCAGGACGGGGTCGAGGTCCGGCCGCTGGTCCAGATCACCGGCGAGGCGGAGTTCAACGAGGTCTTCTTCGAGGACGCCTTCATTCCCGACGGAAACCTGCTCGGCGGCGAGGGCAACGGCTGGATGGTCGCGATCACCACGCTGATGAACGAGCGCGCCGGGCTCGGCGGCGGCGCGGCCGTGACGCTCTCCCGTGACCTGGGGGCGCTGATCGAGCTGATCAAGGAGCGGGGCCTGGCGGACGACCCGCTGATCCGCTCCCGCGTGGCGCGCCTGCTGGTCGGCACCGAGGCCCTGCGCCTGGGCGGGATGCGGGCGATGACGGCGCAGATGGAGACCGGGATCCCCGGCCCGGAGGGCTCGATCGGCAAGTGGCAGTGGGCGACCCTGAACCAGGAGCTGACCGAGCTGGCCACCGACGTGCTCGGCCCCGAGGGCCTCGAGCGCGGCACGCCCTGGACCTACCGGATGCTGCGCAGCCGCGCGAACTCGATCGAGGGCGGGACGACCGAGGTGATGAAGAACATCATCGCCGAGCGCGTGCTCGGCCTGCCCCGGCTCAGGTAGGAGGAAGCTGATGCGATTCGACTACGACGACGAGCAGCGCGAGATCAAGTCCACCGCGCACCAGTTCCTGACCTCGCGCTTCAAGCCCGAGGTCGTCCGCCGCCTGGCCGAGGAGGGCGCCTACGACGAGGCGCTCTGGAACGAGGTCTCCGAGCTCGGCTGGCCCGGGATCGCGATCGGCGCCGACCACGGCGGGCTCGGCCTCGGCATGGTCGAGCTGGCGATCCTCTGCGAGGAGGCCGGCTACGCCTGCGCGCCGCTGCCCCTGCTGTCGAACGCGATCGCCGGCATCTACGTCGAGACCGCCGGCTCGGCCGCCCAGCGCGATGCCTGGCTGCCGGGCATCGCCGCCGGGACGGGCCGCGGCGCGGTCGGCGACGTGGACGTGGTCCTCGACGCCCCCGGCGCCGCCGTGCTGGTGCATCTGAGCGACTCCGGCCTGCGCCTGATCGAGGGCGGCGGCGACGGCGAGGCGCTCGATCTCATCGATCAGACGCGTCGCTACTCGAAGCCGCCGAGCGCCGGCGGCGAGCCCCTGGAGGGCGACTTCGAGCAGGCCGGGGGCCGGGTCGCGGTCGCCGTGGCCGCCGAGCTCGTCGGGCTCGCCCAGCGGGCGCTCGACATGTCGGTCGCCTACGCCAAGGAGCGGGAGCAGTTCGGCCGCCCGATTGGCGCCTACCAGGCCGTCTCCCACACCTGCGCGCGGATGCTCTACGACGTCGAGGAGGCCCGCTCGCTGACCCTCTACGCCGCCTGGGCCGCCGACGCCGAGCCGGGCTCGCTGCCCCTGGCCGCCTCGATGGCCAAGGCCCGCGCCTCCGACGCCGCCTGGGAGGTCTGCAAGTCGGCGATCCAGGTCCACGGCGGGATCGGCTTCACCTGGGAGCACGACCTGCACTTCCT
>CAZARJ010000164.1:0-4667 GCA_964487515.1 uncultured Conexibacteraceae bacterium
GCCAGCTCGTCGGCCTCCTCGATCTGCGCGGCGCTGAAGTTCGAGCAGCCGATCTGGCCCACCATGCCCTCTTCGACCAGCTCGGCGAGGGCGCGCAGGGTCTCGCCGATCGGCGTCTCGCCGTCGGGCTCGTGGTACTGGTAGACGTCGATCCGGTCGGTGCCGAGCCGCTCCAGCGACCCTTCGATCGCCCAGCGGATGTAGTCGCGGCTGCCCCGCGGGCGCTCGGGCGTGCCCTCGATCCGCATCGTCATCCCGAACTTGCTCGCCAGCACGACCTCGTCCCAGCGGCCCTTCAGGACCTCGCCCATGAGCCGCTCGCTCTCGCCCTGGCCGTAGATGTCGGCGGTGTCGAGCAGGGTGATGCCGGCGTCGAGGGCGGCCTCGAGCACGGCGCCCGTCGCGTCGAGATCGATCCGGCGGCCGAAGTTGTTGCAGCCCAGGCCGACCGCGGAGACCTCGATCCCGCCCTCGCCGAGCGGCCGCGCGGGCAAAGCGGTGGAGCGGGGGGACATCCGCGGGGACGTTAGCGGGAGGCCGGCGTCGCGTCCCGCTCGGCGCGCAGCTCCCGCAGGCGGGCACGGATCCGGCGACGGCGCGCCAGCAGCTCGGCCTCGAACTCGCGCAGCTCCGCGAGCCGCTTGCGGGCCAGCTCGAGCTGGCCGGCGACGTGTCCCAGCGACTCCTCGAGGATCGTCAGCCGGCGCTCCGGGTCGGGGTCGCCCTCGTGCCACTCCCGGCGCCATTCCCGCCGCGCGCTCTCCGCGGTCGCGATCTCGCGCAGCTCCTCGAGGCTGACCCCGAGCAGGTGCTTGAGCCGCAGCAGATCCTCGAGGTGCTCGACCTCGGCCGTGCCGTAGAGACGGTGCGAGCCCGGCTCGCGCCCGGCGGCGGGGGTGAGCAGGCCCAGCTCCTCGTAGTAGCGGATCGTCCGCGGGGTGGTGCCGCAGCGCCGGGCGACCTCGCCGATGCGCAGGACGCTCCCCTCGCCGGAGCTCATCGCGCCCCTTCCCGGGCGAGCCCGCCGGAGCCCGAGGCGACCGGGACGGGCCCCGGGTGCCGCGGGCGCAGGAGCGAGACGCCCGCCCCGAGCACCGAGGTCAGAGCGAGGATCCAGAGGGCGGTGTGCATGTTGGAGATGAACGGCGCGAGCTGGGCGGTGCTGAGCCCGGAGGCTACTCCGGAGAAGATCTTCAGCAGCACCTCGGTCGGCACCGCGGCGGTGATCACGGCGAGCACGAAGGCGATCGAGATCACCGCGCCGGTGTTCTGAAGCATCGTCCGCGCGCCGGCCGCGACCCCCCGCCGGTGCGCCGGGACAGCGCCCATCATCGCCGACGTGTTGGGGGAGTTGAACATCCCCGAGCCGATGCCGACGACGAACAGCCAGACCATGCTCTCCCAGTATGCGCTGTCACCGTCGAGGGTGGTCATCAGGGCGAGGCCGGCGGCGGTGACCAGCATCCCCGCGCAGGCCATCGCGCGCGAGCCGCGCCGGTCCGCCCAGACGCCGGCCAGCGGGGAGGAGATGAGCATCCCGATCGCCATCGGGGCGAGCTTGATCCCGGCGGTGATCGGGTCGTCGCCGATCGCGCCCTGGAAGTAGAAGACGAACACGAACATGAGCGCGAACCGCGACAGGCCGTTGATGAACGCGGCGGCGGTCGCGGCGGAGAAGAGCCGGTTGCGGAAGATCGTCAGGTCGAGCATCGGCGCCCGCCCGCGGTGCTCGATCCAGATGAAGAGCGGCAGCAGGGCGATGCCGGCGGCAAGCCCGAGGTGGACGACCGGGTCGTCCCAGCCCGAGATCCCGCCCCGCGAGATGCCGAGCACCAGCCCGGTCAGCCCGACGACGAACACCGACGTCCCGAGCAGGTCCAGCCCGCGCACCGAGTCGGGCTTGGCGAGCTCGCGCAGGACGATCGCGCCCCAGAGCGCGCCGAGCAGCCCGAACGGCACGTTGAACCAGAACACCCAGGGCCAGGAGATCTCGACCAGCACGCCGCCCAGGATCGGCCCGATCACGAGGCCGACCGCGGCGACCATCGTGTTCGTGCCCATCGCCAGGCCGAGCTGGTCCTTGGGGAAGGCGTCGGTGACGAGCGCCGCCGAGTTGGCGAACAGGAACGCGCCGCCGATCCCCTGCACGATCCGCCAGAGGATCAGGACGGTGCCGTCGGACGCGAAGCCGGCCCCCAGCGAGGCGAGCGAGAAGAGGACGAAGCCGCCCACGTAGGCGCGCTTGCGCCCGAAGAGATCCGACAGCCGGCCCGCCGTGAGCACGAGCACGGTCGAGGCGATCATGTAGGCGAGGATCACCCAGACGAGCTGCAGGATCGAGGTGCCGAGCGCCCGCTGCAGATCGGGCAGGGCGATGATCAGGGTGCCGGAGTTGATCGTCGCCAGCAGCATCCCGAGGCTCGTGCAGGAGAGGGCCCACCACTTGTAGTGCGGGTGCTCGGCGCCGACCCCGGGCCGCCGCCGTGGGCCGCGCGTGCCCGCCTCTGCCGGGATCCTGCGTACGAAACTATTTTTCACGTTCACGTCAATTTAGTCTAGCGAAGCCCGCGAGCCCGGCGGTTCCGGGCGCCCAGGCCGCGAGGTGGCATTGACTTGGGCCCGCATGCGGGCACTAGCCGGCCCAGTTCGAGGGGGGACGCAGCCGCGGAGATGGAATCGCCGGGGCCGGAACCTGTGGCCGCTGGGTTCGGGTGGGGGGTGGAGCCGGCGGGCTGGAGCCGCGGGGCTAGCGGCGCCGGAAGTCGGCTGGGGTGAGCGCCGGGCGCCTGCGCCAGTGCAGCCACTGGTGGAAGTAGCGCCGCAGCCTGCGCCGCCGCTCCCCGCGCGCGCCGGCAGCGCGTAGAGCCTCGCGAACGAAGGCCTTCTCGGTGATGCCCGCGTGGCGCCGCTCGCGCCCGAGGCGGCGCGCGAGCCCCCACAGCGCCCGCGTCCCGGCGATGCGCCGGTAGCCCTCGAGCATCGCGGCGGGCCGCTCGTAGACGGCGAACGTGTCGAACAGCCGCGCCGGGTCGCGATCCGGGTCGGCGGGCGCGATCCGCCACTGCCGGCGGGGGGAACGCAGGACCCGGCGCAGTAGCTTCCCGGGGCCGATCCCGGCGCCGTCGGCCGCGGCCCAGAGGCGCTCGATGTAGGTCGCCCAGCCCTCGCTGAACCAGAGCGCCGACCAGCGCCGCGGGGTGACGCTGTTGCCCATCCACTGGTGGGCGAGCTCGTGGGCGAGCAGCGCGCGGCTGACGTACGGGCCGTCCCCCTCGCCCGAGAAGTGGGGCCGGGTCTGGTTCTCGAGCGCGTAGCCGACCGCGGGGACCCAGTCGGCGACCAGGCCCGTCGAGCCGAACGGGTAGGGGCCGAGGCGGGCGCTGAGGAAGCGGAGCATCGCGGGGATCCCGGCGGCGGCCGAGCGCACCTGCGCGATCGGGCCCGCGCCGGCGGCGGCGTCGATCGCGACCAGGACCGGGAGCGGGCCGTTGCGCCCGGCGGACGTCGTGCTCCCGTCGAGCAGGAAGCGCCCCACGGTGGCGCTGGTCAGGTAGGTGGCCGTGGGCTCCTGCTCCTCCCAGCGCCAGGCCTGCCGTCCGCCCGGCGCCGGCGTGACGCCGAGCAGCTCGCCGGTCCCGATCGCCGCGAAGCCGCCGGGCACGGTGATCGTGGTCGAGACGGTCGCCTTGTCGCCGGGCCGGTCGTTGCAGGGGAACCAGCTCTGCGCTCCGAGCGGCTCGTTGACGGTGAAGGAGCCGTCGCAGCCGGCGTCGTTGCAGGCGCGGATCCAGCCCTGCGGCGCCTGGTCGGGCCCGATCAGCGCCCGTGGCCGGCCCTGGTAGGAGACGGCCACCGAGAAGCGGGCCCCGCGCCGGATCGCCCGCCGCGGCCGCACGATCAGCTTCCCGGGCCGGCTCACCCCGGGCGCCTCGCCCAGTCGCCGGCCCCGGCGCCGCTCGAACGTGGCCGCCCGGCCGTCGACCTCGACCGCGGTCACGGCGAGGCCGCGGAAGTCGAGCGCGATGCGGCGCAGCCGGCGCTTCGCCCGGGCCCTGATCGTGGCGCCGGTGCCGGGCCGGAGCCGGTTCGCCCGCGGGGCGTAGTCGAGGCCGATCGCGTAGTGCTGCACGTCGTAGCTTCGCGTGCCGGCCTGGGGGAAGATCGGATCGACCTGCGCCGCGCCCGCCGGCGCCGCGAGGGGGGCAACTGCGACGAGCGCCGCGGCGATGGCGAGCGTCGCAACGAGGAGGCCCCGGGAGCGCAGCCGCGACGGTGCGGGCGCAACGGCGACGGCCCGGCGGGCGGCCGGCACGGCGACGGCCCGGCCGGGGAACGGGTCCACTCCCGGCGGCGACGGGGTCGGGTGGCGGAAGCGCGGCCCAGCCATCGCCGGATTGTCTCAGCGCCTCCGGTGGGCAGACGCCGATCAGGGCTTCCGAGGTACGCCGGGGTCGAAAACCTTCAAATAGTCAGCAGCTATTCGCACCTCGCCGGCCGGGCGTCGTCGCTCGGGGCGTCAGGCCGCCCGCGCTGGCGTAGTCTTCTACCTGTCGTGGACGAGCCGAGCAGCAAGGTGCCCCGGACCTGCGTCATCGGGGCGGGGTCGAGCGGGATCGCGGCGGTCAAGGCGCTGCACGTCCGCGGGCTGCCGGTCGACTGCTACGAGC
>CAZARJ010000165.1:0-4640 GCA_964487515.1 uncultured Conexibacteraceae bacterium
ACGGGTTCCGCGCGCGGATGCGTACTCGGCACGGCCGGGAGATCATCCGCCGCCGGCGTCGCAAGGGCCGCAAGCGCCTGACGGTCTGAGGGCTTTCGCGGTGGGCAAGCCCGGAGGCGAGGGTCGCAAGCGGGGTCGCCTCTCCCGCAGCGGCGACTTCGACCGCGCGTATCGCGACGGTCGCTCGCACGCGAACCGCCACCTGGTGCTCTACGCCTTTCCCCGCGCCCCGGAGGAGGCCGGCGCGGAGGTCAGGCTCGGGATCTCCGTCGGCCGCAAGGTCGGCAACGCGGTGCAGCGCAACAAGGTGAAGCGGGCCCTGCGCGAGGCCTTCTGGAGCCTCTCCGAGCGGCTCCCCGCCGGGCACGACTTCGTTCTCGTGGGCCGCAGCGGCGTCGCCGAGCTGGCCGCGAGCGAGGGGACCGACGGGATCCGCGAGTCGCTGGCCGCGCTGCTCGCCGAGACGGAGCCGCGATGAGCTCCGTTGCACGTGAAACGCCCGCCGCGGCCGGCTCCGACGGGGACCGGGCCGTTGCACGTGAAACGGAGGCCGGCTCCCGGCCGGGCCTCGCGGCCCGCCCGCTGATCGCCCTGATCCGCGGCTACCAGCGCTTTCTCTCCCCGCTCATGGCCCCCCGCTGCCGCTACCACCCGAGCTGCTCCAGCTACGCGATCGAGGCGCTGCGCGAGCTCGGGCCCCTGCGCGGGACGATCGTCGCCGCCTGGCGGGTGCTGCGCTGCAACCCTTTCAGCGCCGGCGGCCTCGACCCGCTCTCCGAGCGCCGCCTGTTCAGGGACCACGCCCGCCACCCGGCCCACGACCGGATTCCCGGAGGCGCCCGATGACCCTGCCGGTCGCGTCGCTGTTCACCGACATCCCCGAGGCGATCCTCGTCTTCTTCCACGATCAGCTCGGGTTCGGCTGGGGACCGTCGATCGTCGCCCTCGTGTTCCTCGTCCGGCTCGCGATCCTGCCGCTCTCGCTGAAGCAGATCCGCTCCATGCGCGCGATGCAGGCCCTGCAGCCGCAGCTCAAGGAGATCCAGCAGAAGTACAAGAACGACAAGCAGCGCCAGCAGCAGGAGATGATGCGCTTCTACCAGGAGAACGAGATCAACCCGCTCGCCTCCTGCCTGCCGCTGGTCCTGCAGATCCCCGTCTTCCTGTCGCTCTACTGGATGCTGCGCGGGGACAGCTTCCAGCAGGACGTCGAGGCGAGCCCGCCCGAGGGCTGGCTGTTCATCCCCTCGCTGATCGAGCCCCCGGAGGGCGGCGTGATGATCGCGCTGATCGTCCTCTTCGTGCTCACCCAGCTCGGGGCCGGCTTGGCGATGTCGATCCGCGGGCAGGGACTCGAGGGGCCGCAGCGCTTCATCGTCTTCGGCCTGCCGCTGCTGTTCGCGCCCTTCGTGGCCAGCTTCGAGGCGGGGCTGTCCGTGTACTGGATCTCGACCAACCTATGGACGCTGGCCCAGCAGCAGGTCGTGCATGTGGTGCTGGGCCCGATGAAGAAGCCGGAGGGCGAGGAGGACAAGCCGAAGCAGAAGCCGCCTCCTCCGCCGCCCCGGAAAAAGAAGAAGCGAAGCGGGAGGCGCTGAAGATGGGTGAGCAGACGACGATTCCGCAGGAGCCGGCCGAGCGCGTGCGCGCGATCGTGGACCGCGTCCTCGACGAGATCGACATCGACGCCGAGGTCGAGATCAGCGAGGACGAGGACGAGATCCGGGGCACGATCGACGGGCCCGACGAGCTCGGGATCCTGATCGGCCGCCGCGGCCAGACCCTCGACGCGCTGCAGCTGCTCTGCTACCGCGCGGCCTCGCTCGGGGTCAGCGATCGCAAGCGCGTGACCCTCGATGCCGCCGGCTACCGCGAGCGCCGCCGGGCGCTGCTCGAGGAGGAGGCCGAGGTGGCGGCGCAGCGGGCGACGCGAAACGGCGAGCCGGTGCGGCTGGAGCCGATGTCGGCGAGCGAGCGGCGCATGGTCCACGAGGTGCTCAAGGACCGCGCCGACGTCGAGACCTACAGCGAGGGCGACGAGCCCGAGCGCCGGGTCATCGTGGCGCCGCTGCTCTCCGCTTGAGCCCCGCCCCCGAGCCGCTTCCCCAGCCCGACCTCGACCCGCGCGCCCGCCGGGTCCTGGAGCCGGTCGTCGCGCTGCTCGCCGATCCGGCGGCTCCGAGCACCGTCCGCGACCCCGAGCGGGCCTGGCGGGTCCACGTCGCCGACAGCGTCAGCGGCCTCGCCTTCCCGGAGCTGGCCGCGGCGCGGCGGATCGCCGACGTGGGCGCGGGCGCGGGGTTCCCCGGCCTCGTCCTCGCCGCCGCCCTGCCGGACGCGCGGGTCGACCTGATCGAGTCGATCGGCCGCAAGTGCGAGTTCATCGAGCGCGCGATCGCGGCCGCCGGGATGGAGAACGCGCGCGCCGTCTGCGGGCGCGCCGAGGACTGGGCGGGCGCGGAGGGCCGCGAGGCCTACGACGCGGTCACCTGCCGCGCGGTCGGCCGGCTGAGCACGCTGGCGGAGCTGGCCTCGCCGCTGCTCGTCCCCGGGGGAGTGCTGGTCGCCTGGAAGGGCCGCCGCGATCCCGGCGAGGAGGCCGAGCTCGCCCGCGGCGCGCCGGAGCTGGCGATGGAGCCGCTGGAGGTGCGCCCCGTCGACCCCTATCGCGGCAGCCGCAACCGGCACCTGCACCTGATGCGCAAGGCGGGACCGACGCCCGCCGGCCTGCCGCGCCGCGCCGGCATGGCGAAGAAGCGCCCCCGCGGCGCGGCGTGAGGGATCTGAGCGGGGCCGTGAGCGCAACCCTCCGGCTTCCGGGTTCGCCGCCCGGGGCCCGATCCCTGCCCGCGCCGCGCGCGGAATCGGGGGGCCGCGGCGGGAGGCTCTAGAGTCGACGCGCTCCGGTCATGGGCTACGTCTACGCGATCGCCAACCAGAAGGGCGGGGTGGGGAAGACCACCACCGCCGTCAACGTCGCCGCCTGGATCGCGGCGCGCGGGCAGCAGACCCTGATCGTCGACCTCGACCCGCAGTGCAACGCGACCGTGGCCCTGGGGCTCGACCGCGACGCCACGCCCTCCTCCTACGACACCCTGCGCGGCGAGCGCTCGGTCGCCGAGGCGGCCCGGCCGACCGCCGCGGACAACCTCTGGATCGTGCCCGCGAGCCGCGACCTCGCCGGCGCCTCGGTCGAGCTGCCGGGGCTGGAGCGCTCGCAGATGCGCCTACGGGACGGGCTGGGTCCCGTGCGCGAGCGCTTCGCCGCCACGATCCTCGACTGCCCGCCGTCGCTGGGGCCGATCACCGTCAACGCGCTCGTGGCGGCGGACCGGGTCGTGGTGCCGGTCCAGGCCGAGTACCTGGCCCTGGAGGGGCTGGTCCAGTTCCTGGACACGCTTCAGACCGTGCGCCGGGAGCTCAACCCGGAGCTGATTCTGACCGGCATCGCGATCACCATGGCCGATGAGCGCACCCGCCTTTCGACCGATGTGGAGCATGAGTTGAGAGATCACTTCGATGACCTGGTTCTGAAGACCGTCGTTCCGCGTAGCGTGCGCCTGGCCGAGGCGCCCAGCTTCGGCGTGCCGGTGCTCGAGCACGCGCCCGAGTCGCGCGGCGCCATCGCCTACGGGGCCCTGGCCGGGGAGATCCTCGCCCGTGGCTAAGAAGCCGGGGATCGGCCGCGGGCTGTCGGCGATCCTCCCCGAGTCGCACGAGCTCGGTGAGCCCCAGTACCGCGAGGTGCCGCTGGAGATGATCCGGCCGAGCGAGAGCCAGCCGCGCAAGCGCTTCGACCCCGAGGCCCTGGAGCGGCTCGCCGCCTCGATCGCGGCGACGGGGGTGATCCAGCCGCTGGTCCTGCATCCGCTCCCGGACGGCCGCTACGAGCTGATCGCCGGCGAGCGTCGCTGGCGGGCGGCGCAGCAGGCCGGCCTGGAGAGCGTGCCCGCGGTCCTGCACACCGAGGACGAGGCGCGGCGGCTGGAGATGGCGCTGGTCGAGAACATGGCCCGCGAGGATCTGAACCCGGTCGAGGAGGCGCGGGCGTGCGCGCAGCTCGTCGAGGTGCTCGACGTGAGCAAGGAGGAGGTGGCGCGCCGCCTGGGCCGCAGCCGCTCGGCGATCTCCAACCTGATCCGCCTGCTCGACCTGCCCGACCAGGCGCTGGAGCTGCTCGTCTCCGGGGAGCTGAGCGAGGGCCACGGCCGGGCGCTGCTGGCGGTCCTGGGGCAGGACGAGCGCCGCTCGCTGGCCCGCAAGGCGGCGCGCGAGGGCTGGTCGGTGCGCGAGACCGAGCGCCGGGCGCGGGGTGGGGGGAAGAAGCGCGCCAAGCGCCGCCCGCACCCCGACGAGGAGGCGGCGATCGGCAGCGCCGAGGACGCGCTCGAGCGGGCCCTCGGCCAGGACGTCCGGGTGAGCGCCGGTCCGCGCGGGCTGACCGCGCGGATCCACTTCGCGGACCTCGACGAGCTGCTCGCGACGGCCCGCTCGCTGCGCCGCCGCTGAGCGATCGGGCGGGCGGTGTGGGAGGCTCGCCGGGCGGCCACTAGAATGGCGAATCTCGGGCGATTAGCTCAGTCGGTTAGAGCGCTTCTCTGATAAGGAAGAGGTCCCTGGTTCGAATCCAGGATCGCCCA
>CAZARJ010000166.1:0-4595 GCA_964487515.1 uncultured Conexibacteraceae bacterium
TCGCCGGCGTCCGCGGCGTCCCGGGCGGCGGCGAGGGCGTCCTCGAGCCCGCCGCTCTCGTGCCGGCGGAAGCGCAGCCCGCGGCGCTCCAGCTCCGCCTCGACCGCGGGCAGCCGCCGCCGGGCCCGCCCGCCGCCGGCCGCCGGGTTGACGATCAGCAGGTAGCGGTGCGCCGCCCCGGCGCCGCTCTCCGCGGCGGCCATCAGTCGCCCTTCCGGGCGACGAAGTAGGAGCCGGGGCCGATCCGTCCCGCCGCCACCTTGCGCATGCCCTGCCGGCGGAAGCCACGCTCCAGGGCCTCGTCCGGCGTGTAGAAGGGGGTCCGGTCGCCGGAGCTGGCGGCGACGATCGCGTGCCCTCCGTGGCGCAGCAGGCGGCCGACCTCGGCGAAGAACGGCGGCATGTTGAGCTGGGTGATCAGGTCGAAGCTCTCGTCCCCGTAGGGGAGCGCGGCGCTGTCGGCCACGCGGAAGGCCACGCGCCCGCTCGGATCGAGCCCGACCTTGGATCTTGCGATCTTGATCATCTCCTCGGAGATGTCGACCCCGCGCACGCTGGCGTGCGGGAACTCGCGGGCGACGAAGAGCGCCGCGGCGCCCGTCCCGGTGCCGATGTCGAGGGCGCGCTCGGGGCGCCGGTCGATCTTCGTCACCGCGACCGCGAGCGGCGCCAGATGCTCGGCGCCGCGCGCCTCCACCCGCTCGTCCCAGCCCCGCGCGAGGCGATCGAAGTACCCGGCCGTGCGGCGGCGCAGCAGCGGCCAGGCCCAGGGCAGGCGGGAGGCGACGAAGCTGATCGCGCGGCCGAGCAGCCGCACCCGCGCCGGCGGGGGCGGGGGGCCGCCCGGCTCCGCCCGGTCCCGGTCGCCGGGGTCGCCGCTGTCCTCGCTCTGCTGCATCGCGCCATGATCGCAACCCGTTAGGCTGGCGCGCGATGTCGGTCCGGCTTCCCCTGGTCGCATGCGTCGCGCTGCTCGCGGGCCTCCTGCTGGTCGCCTGCGGCGGCGACGACGGCGGCGACGACGCGCAGGCCTCCTCCGACACCTCGTGTCGCGAGGTCGAGGCGCCGCCGGTCAAGGATGTCTCGCTGAAGGCGCCGAAGGCGAAGAGCCCGACGGCGTCAGGGGTCCGGTTCGAGACGAGCTGCGGCAGCTTCACCGTGACCTTCGACGACCGCGCGCCGCGGACCGCGGCCTCCTTCCAGTACCTGGCCGAGAAGGGCTTCTACGACGGCACGGTCTTCCACCGCGTGGTGCCGGACTTCGTGATCCAGGGCGGCGACCCGAAGGGCTCCAGCACGAAGCCGGGAGAGGCGGGCAGCGGCGGGCCGGGCTACTCGATCGACGAGAAGCCGCCCGGCAACCTCTCCTACACCGAGGGCATCGTGGCGATGGCGAAGACCGGAGTTGAGCCGCCGGGGCGCTCGGGCAGCCAGTTCTTCGTCGTCACGGCCGCTGACGCGGGGCTGCCGCCCGACTACGCGCTGGTCGGGAAGGTGACCGAGGGCATGGACGTCGTGCGCGCGATCGCCGCGCTCGGTGAGCCCGGCAGCGACGGGCCACCGAGCATGACGGTGACGATCGACTCGGCGACGCCGGTGGACTGAGCGATGGCCGGCCCGGCGATCGGCGAGCCCGCGCCCGCGATCGAGCTTCCCTGGACCGGCGAGGGCGAGCTGCGGCTCGCGGACATGCAGGGGAGCTGGGTCGTGCTCGCCTTCTACCCGGGCGACTTCACCAGCGTCTGCACGCGCCAGTTCTGCAGCTACCGCGACGACGGGCAGCAGCTCGAGCGGCTCGACGCCGTCCTCGTCGGGATCTCGCCGCAGGACATCGATTCCCACACCCGCTTCACCACCGAGCACGGCCTGAACGTCCCGCTGGCCGCCGACGTCGACAAGGAGGTGGCCGGCGCCTACGGCGTGCTCGGTCCGGGCGGCTACGTCCGCCGGGCGATCTTCATCGTCGACCCCGAGGGCATCATCAGGCATCGCAAGGTCTCCCTGGTCGGCCTCGGGTACGAGGACGCGAGCGACCTCGGCGAGGCGCTGGCGGAGGCCCGCGCCTCGATCGGCTCGTGAGCCGCGCGTCGCTGAGCGCGACGGCGCCCGGCGACGGGGTCGGGCTGCGCGGCTTCACCGAGGAGCCGGAGGAGGCGGGGGAGGGGAGCCCGCGGGCGACCGTCGTCCTCGCGCACGGGCTCACCGCGCACCGGGACCTCGTCGTGCACGGATCGCGGGTGTTGCCGCGGCGCGGCTTCCGGCTTGTCAGCGCCGACGCACGCGGGCACGGGGAGAGCGATCCCGGCCCCGAGGGGAGCTATGCCTACCCGCGCCTGGCCGACGACCTCGCGGCGGTGATCGAGGCCGGCGTGCCCGGCGACGGGGGCCGCCCGGTGCTCGCCGGCCACTCGATGGGCGCCCACACGATCGCCGCCCTCGCCCTGCGCGATCCCGGCCGCTTCGCGGGCCTGGTCCTGATCGGCCCGGCGACGCCCGGCATCGAGCCGGCGCCCGGTGATCTCCGGTCCTGGGACGGGCTCGCCGAGGGGATGGCGAGCGGCGGCGTCGAGGGCTTTCTGCGCGCCTACGAGCGCGATCTCAATCCGGCCTGGCGCGACACGCTGCTGCGCATCGCCCGCGACCGCCTCAACCGGCACCGCCATCCCGAGGCGGTGGCCCGCGCCCTGCACGAGGTGCCGCGATCGGTGCCCTTCGACGGCCTCGGGTCGCTGCGGGCGCTCGAGCTGCCGGTCCTGGTCGTCGCCAGCCACGACGAGGCCGACCCGGGCCACCCCTACGCGATCGCGGAGGCCTACGCCGAGACGCTGCCTGACGCGCGCCTGATCAGCGAGGAGAAGGGGGAGAGCCCGCTCGCCTGGCAGGGCGGCAAGCTCTCCCGCGAGATCGCCGCCTTCTGCGCGTCCGACCCCGTACGCGAGCGGATCGGATAGCCCGGGCGCTGCGTCCGGGGCGGTGCCGCCGGCAGGGGACCGGGGCGGGCCCCGTATGCGCCGCCATCCCGTTCGCCCATCCGGGGCGGGACGGGCGGGGCGGCGGCGGGGGCAGCTCGCAGGAGCCGCCGCGTATGCTGGCGGCGATGAGCGCTGCAGAGGAACCCGGGGCGCCGGTCCACTACACGACCGTCGCGCCCGGCACGCCGGTCTACGGCTCCGGAGGGGAGCGGGTGGGCACGGTCCGCCGCGTGGTCGACAACTACCGCGAGCACATCCTGGACGGGATCGTGATCGAGGACGGGGAGGGGGAGGTCCGCTTCGTCGACGCTCCCGAGGTCGAGCGCACCTACGAGAACGCGGTGACGCTGACGATCGGGCCGGCCGAGGTCGGCGCGCTGCCGCCGCCGCACGGCGCCGCGGCGTCGATCTCGGACTCGCTCGGGGCCGGCCGGCTGGTGCGCCGGCTCAGCGCCGCGCTGCGCCGCCGCTGAGGCCCGCGGCGCCGCCCCTCAGGTGAAGCTCGGGGCGTGGATCACCTCGGGCGGCTCGTCGCCGCCGCCGAGCTCGAAGAACATCACGCCCGAGACGAGCGCCCAGACGGGGGCGGTGAGGGCGGAGCCGAGGATCGAGAAGACGATCAGGCCGCCGGCGCCGCCGATCGCCGCGCCGATCGCGGTGCAGATCAGGATCACGACGAGCTGGATCAGGAAGGCGACGACGATCGTCCCGAAGACGCGCCAGCCCTGTCCGCGGACGAGCTCGCGACTGCGCCCGAAGGCGGCGATCGCATCCTTGCGCTCGACCACGATCGCGGGTGCGCAGACGGCCCAGATCGTGATCAGGATCAGACCGGGGACGATCAGCAGGAGGAAGCCGACGACGACGGCGATCCCGAGCAGGATGCTGTTGATGACGAGGGCGCCGATCGCCGGGTAGGCGTGCGAGAAGAGCTCGCCGAAGGTCGAGTCGCGGCTGCCGTCGCGCAGGTCCTGGACGAGCTTGACGACGAAGCCGGTGTAGAGGGCGACCCCGACCAGGTGGACCATCGAGGCGAGGATCTGGGCGATCACGCCGCCGGCGTCGTTGAGCAGCCCCTCGACGATCCCGAAGCAGACGAAGACGAGGACCGCGCTGCCGATCAGCAGAACCGCGTGCTGGGAGTAGATCTCGAACGTGCGGCCGATGACCCGGCCGACATCGATCGTGCCGCGCCCGCCGCCCGGACCTCCTGCCGTCGCCTCCATCTAGGAGGCCTTCTCGGCCGCCCGCCGGCGGACCGTGCGCTTCTCCTCGAGCGTCATCCCGCCAGGGTGGCCGTCGCCGGGCCACGGCGTGAGCAGCAGCAACAGCCGCGCGTCCTCGGCCGCCACGACCTCGTGGCGCTCGCCCGGGTCGATCTCGAACAGGTGCCCGGTCCGCGCCCTGATCGGATCGCCGTCCACGGTCGTCATCTCGACGGCCCCGGACGCGACGACGACCCAGGCCCGCTCGTGCACCTCGTGCTCGGTCAGCGCCTCGCCGGCCGGCAGGTTGATGACGATCGCGCGCGCGTCCTCGGTCGTCGAGAGGATCTCCGGCGCGCGCGGCGCGACGCCGACCTTCGTCAGATCCCAGCTCTTCATCGACTCCTCCTCGGGGAAA
>CAZARJ010000167.1:0-4575 GCA_964487515.1 uncultured Conexibacteraceae bacterium
CCGAGACCGGCGAGATGCACTACTGGAGCCGCTCCCGCGACGAGCTCTGGCACAAGGGCGAGACCTCGGGCAACGTCCAGCGGGTGCTCGAGCTGCGCTACGACTGCGACGCCGACGCCGTCCTCGCCCTCGTCGAGCCGGCCGGCCCCGCCTGCCACACGGGCGAGCGCACCTGCTTTCATCGCCGCCTCGGCGACGGCGGCGGGGGCGAGGAGCCGCGGCCGGTCGCCCATGAGGCGCTTCCGGCCCTCGAGCGGACGATCGCCGCCCGCCGGGCCGAGCGGCCCGACGGCTCCTACACGGTGCGCCTCCTCGCCGACCCGGAGCTGATCGGCGCCAAGGTGCGCGAGGAGGCCGACGAGGTCGCCCGCGCCGTCGCCGGCGAGTCGGACGAGCGCGTCGCCGAGGAGGCGGCGGACGTCCTCTACCACCTCGAGGTGGCGCTCGCCTCGCGGGGGATCCCGATCGCCCGCGCCTACGAGGTGCTGCTGGCGAGGCGGCGCTGAGCGTGGCCGCGGGCGCCGGCGCCACCCTCACGCCGGATCTCGACGAGGCGCGGGGGCTCGCCGCGCGCGGCTCGGTGGTCCCGGTCGTCCACACCTACATCGAGGACGCCGAGACCCCCGTCTCCGCCTTCCTGAAGCTGCGCGACGGGGGGCCCTCCTTCCTGCTCGAGTCGGCCGAGCAGGGCGGCCGCCTCGGCCGCCACTCCTTCCTCGGCTTCAGCCCCCGGTTGACCCTGCGCTGGAGCGAGGGCGAGCTGCGCGAGTGGGAGGGGGCCGCGGCCGGCGATCCCGCTGCCGAGCCGACCCGCCGCTCGCCGGCCGCCGACCCCTACGCGGCGGTCGCCGAGCGGCTCGCCGGGCTGCGGCTCGCGGGCGCCGGCGACCTTCCCTTCCCGGGAGGCGCGGTCGGGCTGTTCGGCTACGACCTCGTGCGCACCGTGGAGCCGCTGGGGGAGCCGAACCCCGACCCGCTGGGGCTCCCGGATCTGGCGCTGATGGTCCCCGAGCTGATCGTCGCCTTCGACCACCTCAAGCACGAGGTCTCGATCATCGCGCTCGCCTTCGCCGACGCCGAGGGCGGCCTCGACGCCTCCTACGAGCGGGCGGCCCGCCTGATCGACGGCGCCCGCGAGCGCCTGGCGGGCGAGACCCCGCGCCGCGGGACGCTCGCCCCCGGGGAGCGGGAGCCGTCGCCGCCGCGGGAGGAGCGGCTCGACTGGCAGAGCAACATGAGCCGGGAGCGATTCGAGTCCAACGTCGCCCGGATCGTCGACTACGTGCGGGCCGGCGACGCGTTCCAGGTCGTGCCCTCGCAGCGCTTCAGCTCCCCCTGCCCGGTCGAGGCCTTCTCGATCTACCGCGGGCTGCGGGCGATCAATCCCTCCCCGTACATGTACTTCATCGACTTCGGCGACTTCGAGATCGCCGGCGCCTCGCCGGAGCCGCTGGTCAAGGTCACGGGCGAGGTCGTCGAGACGCGGCCGATCGCCGGCACCTACCCGCGCGGCCGCGACGAGGAGGAGGACCGGGCCAACGCGGAGGCGCTGCTCGCCGACCCCAAGGAGCGCGCCGAGCACGTGATGCTCGTCGACCTGGGCCGCAACGACCTGGGCCGGGTCTGCCGCTACGGGACGGTGAGCGTCGACGAGCTGATGACGGTCGAGACCTACAGCCACGTCCTGCACATCGTCAGTCGCGTCTCCGGCCGGCTTCGCCCCGAGCTCGGCGCGCTCGACGTGCTGCGGGCGGCGCTGCCGGCGGGCACCCTCTCGGGGGCCCCCAAGGTGCGCGCGATGCAGATCATCGACGAGCTCGAGCCGCACAAGCGCTGCTCCTACGGGGGCGCGATCGGCTACCTCGGCCTGAACGGCGACCTCGACGTGGCGATCCACATCCGCACCGTCGTGGTCAAAGACGGGCTCGCGCACGTGCAGGCCGGCGGCGGGACCGTCGCCGACGCGCGGCCCGAGCGCGAGTACCAGGAGTCGCTGGACAAGGCGGCGGCGGTCTTCCGCGCGGTCGAGCTGGCGAGCGGGCGGGAGGACTGGCAGTGAAGGCCCTGGTGCTCGACAACTACGACTCCTTCGCCTACAACCTCGTCCAGTACCTCGGCGAGCTCGGGGCCGAGGTGACCGTGGTCCGCAACGACGTCGCGCCGATCGGCGAGCTTCTCGCCGGCGGCTTCGAGCGGCTCGTGATCTCGCCCGGCCCGTGCCGGCCGGAGGACGCCGGGATCGCGATCGAGGCGGCGCGCCGCTTTCCCGAGGCCGGGATCCCGACGCTCGGCGTCTGCCTCGGCCACCAGGCGCTGGTCACCGCGTTCGGGGGCACGGTCGTCACCGGCGAGCCGATCCACGGCAAGGACGCCGCGATCCGCCACGACGGCAGGACGATCTTCGCCGGCCTGCCGGACCCGCTGACGGTCGGGCGCTACCACTCGCTGATCGCGGCCCGCGAGCTGCCGGCGCAGCTCGAGCTCAGCGCCTCGCTCGGCGACGCCGTGATGGCGGCGCGCCACCGCGAGCTGCCGGCCGAGGGCGTGCAGTTCCACCCCGAGTCGGTGCTCACCCCCGACGGGCGCGCGCTGCTCGCCAACTTCCTCGGCGCCGGCGTCGCGCCCGCGGGCGCCGCCGCGTGAGAGACTGACGCCGCTCCGGGAGCCACGATGCCGAACGAGATCATCACGCGCGCGATCGACGCCGTCTGCGACGGCCGCCACCTGACCGCCGACCACGCCTCGACCGTGCTCGCCGAGATCATGGGGGGCCGGGCGGGCGAGGTCCAGACCGGGGCCTTCCTGGTCGCCCTGCGCGCGAAGGGCGAGACCGTCCCGGAGCTGATCGGCCTGGCGCGGACGATGCGTTCGCTCGCCACCCCGGTTCGCTGCGACCGCGACGATCTGATCGACACCGCGGGAAGCGGGGGCGGCCCCTCGACCTTCAACGTCTCGACCGCCGCGGCCCTGATCGCCGCCGGCGCGGGCTGCGCCGTCGCCAAGCACGGCAACCGCTCCTCGACCTCGCGCTCCGGCTCCGCCGATCTGCTCGAGGCGCTCGGGGTGCCGATCGGGCTGTCCCCCGAGCAGGTGGGCGAGTCGATCGCCGCCACCGGATTCGGCTTCATGTTCGCGCCCGCCCATCACGCGGCGATGAAGCACGTGGTCCCGACCCGCCGCGAGCTCGCGGTGCGGACGATCTTCAACTTCCTCGGGCCGCTGACGAACCCGGCGGGCGCCCGCCGCCAGCTCGTCGGCATCAGCGACCGCCGCTACCAGGAGACGATCGCCGAGGCGCTCGCCGGCCTGGGCTGCGAGCGGGCGCTCGTGGTCAACGGCGACGACGGCCTCGACGAGATCTCGATCGCGGAGCGGACGCGCGTGATCGAGGTCCGCGACGGCGGCACCGAGGAGTGGTTCGTGGAGCCGGGCGACGCCGGCATCGAGCCGGCGCCGCTGAGCGAGGTCGCGGGCGGCGAGCCGGCCGACAACGCGCGCGTCGTCGCCGCGATCCTGGCCGGGGAGGAGGGGCCCGCCGCCGACATCGCCGTGCTCAACGCCGGCGCCGCGATCCTGGTCGGGGGCGGAGCCGACGACCTGGCGGCCGGCGTCGGGCGCGCTCGGGAGGCGATCGCCTCCGGCGCGGCGCGCCGGGTCCTGGAGGGGCTCGTCGCCGGGCCCGGGGCCGAGCGCGCCCCGGCGGGGAGCTGAGCGCCCGGTGTCGCGGACCCGGACCGGTACGCTGAGGGGCTGATGAGCAGGCTCGATCAGCTCGTCGAGTCGGCGCGCGAAGGCGTTCGCCGGCGCAGCGCCGAGGTCAGCGGCGCGGAGCTCCGCTCGCGGCTCGGGACGCGGAGCGGGTCGCGCCCGTTCAAGGAGGCGCTGGTCAGCCCCGGGCTCTCGGTGATCGCGGAGTTCAAGCGCGGCTCGCCCTCCGCGGGGGCGATCGACGCCGACGCCGACGTCGCCGAAGTCGTGGGCGCCTACGAGCGCGGCGGCGCGGCGGCGCTCTCGGTCCTCACCGACGAGGAGAGCTTCTTCGGCTCGCTCGCCGACCTCGAGCGGGCGCGCTCCGCCTCGGGGCTGCCGATCCTGCGCAAGGACTTCATCGTCTCGCCCTACCAGCTCTGGGAGGCCGCGATCGCGGGCGCCGACGCTGTCCTGCTGATCGTCGCCGCGCTCGCCGACGAGGATCTGCGCGCGCTCTGGGAGGAGGCGTCGGCGCTCGATCTGGACTGCCTGGTGGAGGTCCACGACGAGGAGGACCTGGAGCGCGCCCTGACCGTCGAGGCGGACGTGATCGGGATCAACAACCGCAACCTGCGCACCCTCGAGGTCGACGTCGAGTCGGTGCCGCGCCTCGTCACCGCCGTTCCGGCGGGCAAGACGGTGGTCGCCGAGTCCGGCTACGAGACCCGGGAGCAGATCGAGGAGCTGGACCGGATCGGCGTCGACGCGGTCCTGATCGGGGAGACGCTGATGCGCGCGCCCGACCCCGAGGCCCTGGTCCGGGAGCTGACCCTGGACGAGGACATGACCCGCGAGCACCTGCTCTCGGACGAGCGGTAGGTAGAG
>CAZARJ010000168.1:0-4528 GCA_964487515.1 uncultured Conexibacteraceae bacterium
TGTCGCAGCCGGTGATCGTGGCAGGTGCCGTGACGCTGCCCTCGATCCACTGATCAGGGTGCTGCCAGGAGTTGGCCCGCAGCGAGATGACCTGGGGCTGAGCGGAGCACCGGGTGGTGTTCGTCAGCAGCGGCCGGCGCTCTACGCCGGCGCTGCATGGTGCAAAGCCGGAGCCGGCGGGGAAGCAGCTTCCGAACAGGCCACGATCGTTGTCGTGGGACGGGTCGGCCGGCACGCCCCAGAGGTGGATCGTCACCCCGTAGGCGGTCAGTGCCTGGGAAGCGTCCTTGACCTCCATCGTTATCGACCCGTCCGGTCTGACGTGGGCGTTCATGAACAGTGGGATCTGGACGATGAACTGCGCCGGCACGTTCGACTGCGGCACCATGTTGTAGATCGGGAAGGGACCGAACTCGCCATTCGAAGTCGTGCTCAGGAAGAACACGCCGAGCTGAGTGGAATCCGGGCAGCCGCCCGCTGCATACATCTCCGAGAAGACGCAGCGTGGCGTCGCGGTCGGGTTGCCGACGAAGCCGGGCGGCAGGTTGACCTGGGTCGTCCTCACGTTGTCGTCGGGGACCGTGGCGCCGTTCTTGTCGGTGGTGGTCCCGAACTGGACACGGGTGATCAGGTCATGCGGGCGAGCACCCGCCTGAGCCTCGAACTCCCCGCTGCCGTTCAGCGTGTCGAACGTGAACGAGTCGAGCTGGAAGGCCGCGTGTGCATCGGCCGCGCTCCAAGTCAGCGCCAGGGCAGCGGCCACCGCAACGGCTGAGACCGCCCGGGCGATGAGACGCCCCACTCCCCGGTGATGTGACCTTGTGCTCACGCTCATCTTCATGCTCGATCCCTTCATCGAAATTGGCATCCGGTGCCGCGTGATCATCGGCTCCCCTCCCTGCATCGCAGCTCGGCCCTTCGCGCGTGGGTCACGCTCCGATGCCGTCGCTTGACCTGCCGCCGCAGCCGCTGGACGCGGACGCGGGCCCGTCGCGCCGCCTTCCTGCTCTTCGGGCCGCCGGCGCGACGGTGAACGCGCTGCTGCCGGCGTTTCGCCGCGTCCAGACGCCGCTCAGCTTTCCGGTGCCTGCGCTTTGCCCGCTGAAGCTGACGTGCGGTCGCCCGGCAAGCCGCCGCGGTGCTCTTCCCGTCGCCATTGCCGGGCCCCGAGTAATCGGCGCTGCCGGGCTGGACGTCAGCGGGCGCCTCGGGTCCGGGGCCCTGGCAGACATCGCCGACGCATTCGGGTGGCACGACGGGATCCGGTACCCCACCGCCGACGCTGGCGTCGTAGACGTCGAGCTGCTCGTCGTCGTCGGCTGCGGTCAGACGGCTACGCGTGACGAAGAACACGTTCTTGCCGTCGACGCTCGCGTCGGCGAACACGGCGCCGAACCTGCTGCGACCGTCGGAGAGCAACTGCACATCGCCGTCCTGCCACACGTACACGTCGGACTTGCCGTTGGTGTCGCGCGTGACCAGCGACTCGTCGGTCTCGAAGAACGCGTGACCGTTGTTCGAGACATTCCGCTGCGGGACCTGCAGGAGGCGTGCGAAGCTGATCGCCTGCCGGAAGCGTGCGGCTGCCGTCGAGGGCCCATCGGCCCGGCAGGACGCGCAACTCCACTCCCCGGCGTTCCGGTCATACACGTAAACCTGTCGCAGGCCGCCGTTGTCATTCTCCGTGAGGGGCGTTGCCGTCAAGACGGCCACGTACCGGCCGTTCGGCGAGACCTGGCTTCGGCGCGCGTCGAACTGCTCGAACGAGTTCGTCCAGGCGTCGCTGTCCGCGTTCGCCAGGCCATCGAGGTACTCGAGGCCCCCCTCGCCACCGGACTCGTCCGACCACAGGTAGAGCTTGCGCTGTGCCGTCTGCGGCTCGCCCTCGACCAGCTGACCGCTGGCGACGAAGTAGGCGCTGCGGCCATCCTCCGAGATCCCCAGGAGCCCGTCGCTGCTCGTGTAGCCGCCGTCGTCTGGCTCCGTGTCGACCGTGATCAGGGTCAGGTTGGAGTCGGAGTCTGGGTCTCCAGACTCCTCGTACATGTAGATGTCCGGCTGCCCTCCGTCGTCATCCGCATCTACGAGCGAGCGGTTGGTTTCGAAGAACGCGCGCGAGCCGTCCTCGCTCGACGTCAGGAACTCAGCTCCCTCGATGCCGACCGGATCGGCCGTCTCGGGCGCGGTGATCTCGGTGACCCCGTCGTCGTCGCGCCGGTAGAGCTTCTGCCCCCCGGAGGGCGCATCGAAGTAGAGGACGCTGCCGTCGCTCGAGACCCGGTTCAAGCCCTGCCTGTTGTTGAGGCGGTAGATCACCCCGGTCGTCGCCGTGCCGTCGGGGAGCCTGCTGGCCAGCGTCGTCTCACCGTCCATGAAGCGATAGACCTTCGTTCCAGCGGCAGGCGCGTCGGGCGTCAGCTGCTTGGTGTCCTCGAAGTAGAGGGGCGTGAAGTCATCCGCCCCGATGACCGCGCGCTGTGACATCTGCAGACCCGGGTCCGCCTCCTGCGTCGCGAAGAGGTCGTAGCTGTCGGTCGCGATGTCGTACAGATAGAGAGCTGAATCGTCATCCAGGTCGGTGCCCGTGGCCGGATCGACGTTCGTGAACTGGATCGCATGCGCGAAGTCGCGCGAGATCCTCACCGGTGTGTAGGGGCCGACGAACTGGGCGAAGGTGGCGACCGGAGGCGAGATCGAGTGCGAGCTCCAACCGCTCTCGCCGCGCTCCGCGAAGTTGTAGTCGACCACCGTAAAGCCGTCCGCGTCGCCGAACGGCGCGTTCGCCGGGTAGACGAACTTCGAGCCCGACTCCGAGGCATGTCCCCATCGGGGCGTGAACGCCAGCACCGTGCCCACTTCGCCGTCGCCCTTGTCGGGCGGGCTAACCATCTCGTAGGCGCGGCACTCGGGGAGGCTGGCCGACGGGCCGTTGCGGAACTCGGCGTTCGGGCACTCGTCCGCGGCCGAGGCAACCTGCGGCATGCCCGCCAAGACCGCGCCAACCGCGATCAGCAGGAGGATGATTCTCTCAATGCCAACGGAAACTCGGAAATCGGCTGGTCTAGTCATGTGACCTTTCGTGTTGTTTGTCGCCTCGAGATGGGCGTGGATTCCGCTTTGCGTCAAGGTGTGGTGGGACCGTCCTAGACGTGTCAAACGCTCGATCGATCGCACGCGGTGGTGCGACATCGAACATGGAGCAGCCCAACAACTTGTTGAAGAAGTTCGCACTCCTGATTTATGGCTCTAATAAGCCAGGAGCAGGACGGCGAGACTCGCCAGGAACCGTGCGGGCGTTCACCCTCACGGCACGAGTAAGTCCCCATCGCGACGCCCCGGAGTGGGTGGAACGGAGCTCCCAATACATGCTTTCCAGGGCGCCGTTGTCAGCCGATTCCACATTCCCCCTTGCGGATCAAAGATGAATGTGTTTATGATGCTCCCGCGCTTGAGGCAGCCACAAGGCGTTGCTTCTCGCGCAGGGAGATGATGAGAGACCTGACCGCCACCCACCCGCGTACGGAAGCGTCAGCCGCTCGGCCGGCTGGACATCCGGGTGCCCTGGTCCCCGCAGCGCGGGACCCGTTCGCCGGGTCCCCCCTCCCCTTGGCCCCGAGCGCGATCGCAGGGGCCGACAACTTCTTCAACAAGTAAACAGGGCTTTACAGCGGCCGACGGCACGTCGGCCGGTGTAGGGCTCGCGCCGGCCCGGCGCTCAGGTCGTCAGGCGGGACTTGATCTGGGTGAGGAAATCGGCAGGGAAGCCGGGGATCTCGTCGAGCTCGTCGACGGACTTGAAGCCGCCGGAGCGTTCGCGGTGGGCCAGGACGCGGCCGGTCTGGGTGACCGAGAAGCCGGCGTCACGGAGCTGCTCGAAGGAGGCCTGATTGAGGTTCAGGGGCGCGTCCGGCTCGGGCTGCGCGGGGGTCGGCGTCTGGCCGATCGGGTCCAGGTTGCGGGTCGAGATGCGGATCTCGCCGCCGGACTCCGGCTTTGGCTCCGGCGGCGCGACCGGCTGCTCCTCGGGCGTGGATCGGCTCGAAGCGAAACCGGTTGCCTGCTCGGACTCGGTCGAATCCTCCGTGGAGCGGGGCTCGGGTTCATCGAGCGCGCGGGGCGCGTCCAGCCCGGGCTCTGAGATCGAACCCGAGGCCTCCTCTTGCGACGGTGAGCGGTCGAGCGAGGGTGGCGGCGTGGCTGCGCCGCTCGGCTCGCCGGCGTCCGTCGGATGCGGGGTGGTTGCTCCGGTCGAGGCCTCGGAGTCCCCGGGCGGCGTGGTCCCGCCGGTCGGGCGCTCACCGGGCGGCGGCGGTGCCGGCTCGCGCGCCGGGGGTGGGGTGATTCCGCCCTCGGGGCGGTCACCCGTGGATTCGGGCGCAAACCCGGCCAGGCCGTGCGAGGCGGCCTCGGGTGGCGGCGGAGCCGGAGCTCCTCCCTTGGCGCCGGCGACGATGTCGCGAGCGCGGGCCTCGGCGGCGCGGGCGCGGGCCTCGGCCTCGTTGATCCGCTCGAGCATGTCGTGCAGGCG
>CAZARJ010000169.1:0-4521 GCA_964487515.1 uncultured Conexibacteraceae bacterium
CGTTACGCGTAGCGGCTGTGGAGCATCAGGTCGTTGCCGTCGGGGTCGGTGAAGAAGGCCATGTGGCAGACGCCGGTGTCGAAGGTGTCGCCGAGGAACTCGACCCCCTTCTCCTCCAGGGCCTTGCGGGCGGCCTCGATGTCGTCGACGTGCATCGCGATATGGGCGTTCTTCTGCGGGGCGAAGCTGCCGCCCATCTTGTCCGGCTCCCAGATCCCGAAGCAGGTCTCGCCGATCCAGAACTCGTAGTTGGCCTTGTCGTCGGGCCGCAGGCCCAGGGTCTCGACGTAGAAGGCCCGCGCGCGGTCCGGATCCCGCGAGGGGACCGCGACGAAGTCGACTCCGGTTATCTCGCTCATCCGTAAAGCTCCTCGATCTCGCTTGCGTACTTCTCCCCGATCGGCTTGCGCTTCAGCTTCATCGTCGGGGTCAGCTCGTCGCCACCGGGCAGCCAGTCCACCCCGAGCAGCCTGAACTTCTTGATCTGCTCGACCCGCGACATCTTCTGATTGGCGTCCTGCACCGCCGCGTCGATCGCCGCGACCATCTTCTCGTCGGCGGCGAGCTCGGCGATCCCCTGCTTGTCGATTCCGTTCTGCGCTGCCCATACCGGCGCGAACTCGGGATCGAGCACGATCAGGGCGACGTTGTACGGGCGTCCGTCGCCGATCGCGATCGCCTGCCCGATCAGGGGGCTGGCGGTCTTCAGGTTGGCCTCGATCGCGGCCGGCGACATGTTCTTGCCCGCCGCGTTGATGATCAGCTCCTTCTTGCGGTCGACGATCGACAGGTAGCCGTCGGCGTCGAGCTCGCCCACATCGCCGGTCGACAGCCAGCCGTCGGGGTCGATCGCCTCGGCCGTCTTCTCCGGCATGTTCCGGTAGCCGGGGGTGATCAGGTGGCCGCGGACCTGGACCTCGCCGTCCTCGGCGAGCCGGATCTCCACCCCGGGCAGGGGCGGGCCGACGGTCCCGATCCGGATCGCGCCGGGAGGGTTGACCGTGGCCGCGCCGCAGGTCTCCGACATCCCCCAGAGCTCGCCGATCGGAACGCCGATCGCGTGGAAGAACTCCAGCACCTCGACCGGTGTCGGGGCGGCGCCGACGTTGACCGCGATCAGCTCGTCGAGGCCGAGCTGCGCCCGCAGCCCCGCGAACATGGCCTCGTCGGCGGCCTGCGCCGCGGCGGCCACCTGCTCGGGCACCTCCTCCCCGGCCTGCTCCGCCCGGACCTTGGCGAGCGCCGCGTCGAGCCCGGCCTGGGCGTCCCGCCGCTGCTCGTCCGGCAGGCCGGCCAGCATCGCCTCCAGGCCCGCCTTGAGCTTCTCCCAGATACGCGGCACGGCGAAGAACCACGTCGGACGGACCCGCGGCAGGTACTCGACGATCCGCTTCGGGTCCGGGCACACGGTCACGGTCAGCCCGCGGACCACCGGCAGGTAGTAGTTGGCGCCGCGCTCGGCGATGTGCGCGGCCGGCAGCCAGGAGATCACCTTCGCGCCGCGCTCGGGGAACGGGATCAGGTCGTGGACGCCGGCCACGAGGCCGAGCAGGTTCCCGTGCGTCAGCTCGACGCCCTTCGGGGGCCCGGTGGTCCCGGACGTGTAGATCAGGGTCAGCGTGTCGTCGAGCCCGACCCGCGCGGCGGCCGCGGCATCGTCGAAGTCCGGGTCGGCGGCGAGCAGGTCCCCGAAGCTCATCGTGCCACCCTCGCCGTCGAGGACGATCAGGTGCCGCAGCCCCGGGAGATCGGCCCGCGCCGCCTCGAACCGCTCCAGGTACTGCGCCTCGACGATCGCCACCTCCGCGCCCGCGTCGCCGACGACGTAGGCGATCTGCTCGGGCGAGCACGTCTGGTAGATCGAGAACGGGACCGCGCCCAGGGTCACGGCTCCCAGATCACAGGCGAAGAACTCCTCGCGGTTGCGCAGCATCAGCGCGACGGTGTCGCCCTTGCGGACCCCGAGCGAGGCCAGCCCGCCGGCCACGCGGCGCGCCCGCTCCCGGAGCTCGTTCCAGCTCAGCGTCCGCTCGTCCTCGTGGATCGCCGGCTCGTCGCCGAGCCGCTCGACCGTGGCGTGGAAGGCCGCAGCCAGGCTGGGGACGTCCGGCTCGGCGGCCGGCCCCCCGCTCACGTACCGCTCGGCCGTCGTCGCTTCCATGTCTACTTGCCCCTCCTCCGGGTCGCTGGGATCGAGCCCAAGCTACCGCATATCGGAGCGACTTCCGCGGGCCTGCGGGGTCGGCTCTCAGCGGACGTCGAAGCCGTCGCCGGTGAGCCGGCCGATGTCGTTGTCGAGCCCGATCAGAAAGAGGATCATCACGAGCACGAACCCGATCGCCCCCGAGCGCTCCATGATCCGCAGCGGCACCGCCCGGCCGCGCGCCTTCTCGACCACGGCCCAGAAGATGTGGCCGCCGTCGAGCGGCAGGAACGGCAGCAGGTTGACGAGGCCCAGCGAGAGGCTGATCACGGCCAGAACCCCGAGCGCCTGGCGATCGTCGAACTCGAAGCTCTGCCTGGTGACCTCGGTGGCGCCGACCACGCCGGTGATCTGATCGCGTTGCTCGGCGTTGAAGATGTTCGCGAACACGCGCGCCGTCTGCGAGGTGACGTACCAGAGCCGGTCCACCGCGAAGCTCGCGCCCTCGCCCGGCGGCACCGTGCTGCGCTCGGCCTCGTAGCCGAAGCCGACCATCATCCGGGGCTTCGCGTCGGGCTCGCCGGGGGCGGTCTCCGGGGTCTGATAGACGGGTTTGACGTGCAGGGTCAGCCGCTCGCCGCCGCGCCGGACAACGATCGTCGCCGCCGTCGTCGCGACGCAGCCGTCGGTGGGCGTCCCCGCGCAGCGGTGCTCGCCGACCGCGGAGCGCACCTCGCGGACCATCTTCGCGGCCGGCAGGCCGGTGAGCTTCTGGCCGTCGATCGCGAGCAGCTCGTCCCCGGGCTGCAGCACCTCCCCCGCGGGCAGCTCGGCGCTCACCTGCCCGACCCGGTTGGTGAGCCCGGTGTCGAGCCCGAAGCCGATCGCCAGGGCGAAGAACATCACCGCGGCGAGCACGATGTTGACCGCGGGCCCCGCGGCGATCACGACGATCCGCTTCCAGACCGGCTGCCGGTAGTAGGCGCGGGGGGCGACCTCCTCGTCCAGCTCCTCCTCCGGGTTCATGCCGCTGATCTTCACGAAGCCGCCGAGCGGGATCGCGCCGATCCCGTACTCGGTCTCGCCCCGCTTGAACGAGACCACCTTGGGCGGGAAGAAGAGGAAGAAGCGCTCGACCCGCATCCCGACCAGCTTCGCGGCGGTGAAGTGCCCCGCCTCGTGGAGCACGATCAGGGCCGCGAACCCGGCGATGGCCAGCACCCAGCTCATCGCTCTCCGCTCCCGTTCGCCAGCGGCGCCGCCCCGAAGCGCTCGTCGATCAGCTCGGCGGCCCGGCGGCGGCTCGCCTCGTCGCACTCGAAGAGGTCCTCGAACCTGCGCGCGGGCGGGGCCGGGAGGTCGGCCAGGGTCTCCTCAACCACGGCCGCGATCCCGGTGAAAGGCAGCGCTCCCGCCAGGAAGGCGCCCACCGCCACCTCGTTGGCGGCGTTGAGCACGCAGGGCGCCGTCCCCCCCGCCTCGCCGGCGGCCCGGGCGAGCCGCAGGCAGGGGAAGGTCTCCAGATCCGGCGGCGCGAAGCTGAGCTCGCCGACCGCGGCCAGGTCGAGCGGGGCGACCGGCAGCTCGGCCCGCTCCGGCCCGACCAGGGCGTAGGCGATCGGGACGCGCATGTCCGGGTGGCCGAGATGCGCCAGCGTCGATCCGTCGTGGAGGCTGATCAGGGCGTGGATCAGCGACTGCGGGTGGACGACGACGTCGATCCGCTCGTAGGGCATCCCGAACAGGTGATGGGCCTCGATCACCTCCAGGCCCTTGTTCATCAGGGTCGCGGAGTCGATCGAGATCTTGCCGCCCATCTCCCAGGTCGGGTGCCGGAGCGCCTCCTCGCGAGTCACGCCGTCGAGATCCGTGCGCCCCCGGAACGGCCCCCCGGAGGCCGTGAGCACGAGGCGGGCGGCGGAGCCGGGCGGCTCGGCGACGAGCAGCTGGGCGAGGGCCGAGTGCTCGGAGTCGACCGGGACGATGCGCGCGTCGGCGGCCTCGGCCAGGGTCGTCACGAGCTCTCCTCCCACCACCAGGCTCTCCTTGTTGGCGAGCGCCAGCTCGATCCCCTCGCTGAGGGCGGCGATCGTCGGCCCGAGCCCCGCCGAGCCCACGATCGCGTTCAGGACCACGTCCGGCTCGCAGCGCCCGATCAACTCCAGCACCCCCTCCTCGCCGGCCAGCACGGTCCCCGGCCAGCCCGAGGCCTGCGCGGCCGCGGCCGCCTCGGGGTCCGCGAGAGCGAGCAGCTCCACCCCGTGCGCCCGGGCCTGCTCGAGCGCCGCCTCCCAGGAGGAGCCGGCGGCCAGCCCGCACGCGCGCAGGCCGCGCTCGCGCTCGATCACGTCGAGCGCCTGCACGCCGATCGACCCCGT
>CAZARJ010000170.1:0-4476 GCA_964487515.1 uncultured Conexibacteraceae bacterium
CCTCCATGGTAAGGAGGGGGTCGTGGGTTCAAGTCCCACTCCGGGCTCTCGGCGCGGTGGAGGTGGATATCCTGCCGCGCGGGATGGCACTCGATCCGGTCGAGACCCGCGTGCTGGGCAGCCTGCTCGAGAAGCAGCGCACCACTCCAGACGTCTATCCGCTCTCCCTGAACTCGCTCCGCCTGGCCTGCAATCAGGCGACCAACCGCGATCCGGTCGTCGACTACGACGAGCCGACGATCATGGCCGCGCTCGGCGCGCTCGGGCGGCGCCGCTGGATCCGCTCCGGCAGCGGGCACGGCGGCCGCAAGCTCAAGTACAGGCACATGCTCGCCGAGGAGCTCGGCCTGGTCCCCGAGCAGCTCGCACTGCTCGCCGTGATGATGCTGCGCGGCCCGCAGACTCCCGGCGAGCTCAAGCAGCGCAGCGCCCGCCTGCACGCCTTCACAGATCTCGACGACCTCCACGCGACGCTGCGGGGGCTGATCGAGGCGGGCCTGGCGGAGGAGCTGCCTCGCCGCCCGGGCCAGAAGGAGGAGCGCTATCGCTCGCTGCTCGGCGGCGCCCCCGACGACGAGGGGGACCGCTCCGCCGAACCGGCCGAGAGCCCCGGGCAGGAGAGCTATGAGAGTCATTCACCGCCCACCGGGGCCGACTCCGACACGGGCCGGGCGGCCCGGCTGCAGGAGCGGCTCGAGGCCGTCGAGCGACAGCTCGAGGAGCTGCGCCTCCGCGTGGAAGAGCTCGACGCCGATCCTGGCGCCGAGCCGTTGCCGGAGCTCGAGCTACCTCCGGAGCCGGGCGCCATGCGGGAGCCCGAATCCCCGCCGGAGCCCGGTCTGCCGCCGGAGCCGCCGGGCGCCTCCGAGGGGCCCGGCCCAGTCGCCGGCGAGCGCGGCGGGCCGTGACCGCCGGCCGCGGCACCCTCGCGGCCCTGTCCTTCCTGGGGCTGGCGGCGCTGATCGCCGCCGCCCTCGCCCTCGCCTTCACGCCGGTCGCGAAGCCGGCGCTCGCCAAGCGCCCGCTGAGCGGCGAGGTCGTCGCGATCGATCCCGGGCACAACGGGCGCAACTGGACGAAGCCCGGCTTCATCAACCGCCCGGTCCGGATCGGCAAGGGCGAGACCAAGGCCTGCGACACGACCGGCACCGCCACCTCGTCGGGCTACTCGGAGTCCGCCTTCAACCTGAGCGTCGCCCGCAAGCTCCGCCGCTGGCTGAAGCGCCGGGGGGCGCGCGTGGTGATGACCCGCTACCGCAACAACGGCGTCGGCCCCTGCATCGACCGCCGCGCCCGGATCGCCAACCGGGCCCACGCGGACGTGGCGATCTCGATCCACGCCGACGGCGCGCCCAGCACGGTGCGGGGCTTCCACCTGATCCGGCCGGCCCGCATCAGGGGCCTCACGCGCGACATCTTCGGCGCCTCCCGGCGGCTCGCGTACGACCTGCGCCGCAACCTCGACCGGGGGCCGATCCCGCGCGCCTCCTACGCCGGCGGGGGCGACGGCATCGATACCCGCTCCGACATCGGTGGCCTGCGTCTCTCCAACGTCCCCAAGGTGCTGGCCGAGCTCGCGAACATGAAGAGCCGCGCCGACGTCCGCAGGCTCGATTCCGCCAGGGACCGGGCGCGGATCGCCCGCCGGCTCGGCCGTGGCCTGGCGGCTTTCCTGCGCCGCTGAGACGCCGGACGCCCCCGCCGCCCCGCCGGTCCCGGCCGCACCGGCTATCGGTGGCCGCGCTATCCTTGCCCGACCTCGCGCCGGGGGCCGGGAGCGAGCCTCCTGCCTCGACGGCCCCGATCGGGAGCCGGAAAGGTACGGTCCGGCCGGAGCGAGGGAGTCGCGAGACGCCACCCGAACGAAACCCGAACCGAGCCCAACCCCGACCTGCCTGGATAGCCAATGGCCCGTGGAGACGTACGCATCGCCGTGACCCTTGCCTGCGAGGAGTGCAAGCGGCGCAACTATCAGACCAACAAGTCGCGCCGCAACTCGCCGGACCGGATCGAGATGCGCAAGTACTGCCGCTGGTGTGGCCACCACACCCCGCACAAGGAGACCCGCTGAGCGTCGATGGCCAAGAGCAGGGCACAGCGCAAGGCCGAGGCGCGCAAGCGCCGCGCCCAGCAGGCCGCGGGCAAGGATCAGCAGGCCGAGGAGGCCAAGGCCCAGCACGACACGCAGGTACCGGAGTCGGCTGACGTCCAGGAGGCCGAGCGGGCGATCGAGGAGGGCGCCGCGGAGGCGAGCCGCACCACGGACGCCCCCGCGCCCTCGCGCGCCGACGTCGGGCGCCCCGGGGATGGGGACAGCTCGGGCGAGGACGCGGCAGCCGGCAAGCGCCTGAGCCGTCGCGAGCGCCGCCGGCAGGCCAAGCAGGAGGCCGAGCGGGCCCGCGCCCAGGCCGAGCGCCGGGCGCCGAAGGAGGTCGCCCCCGAGCGCGAGCGCGGCGTCGTCGTGTCGTTCTTCATCTCGGTCGTCAAGGAGCTTCAGAAGGTCCAGTGGCCGGACCGCGATACCCTCATCCAGGCCTCGGCCGTGACGCTCATCTTCGTCGCCATCTCGGCCGCCTTCCTCGGGGGCATGGACGCGATCTTCAGCCGCCTCATCGACCTGATCATCTAGCCCCGGCAGACCCTGCCGCGCCTCCACCACACGATCTCCCGCCCACCGCAGAACGCAGACAGCAGACAGGAACGCTTCCGAAAAATGTTTCGTTGGTACGTGATCAACTCTTACTCCGGTCACGAGAACAAGGTCAAGAACAACCTCGAGCACCGGGTTCAGACGATGGGCCAGGGCCGCAAGGTGCGCCGCGTCGTGGTGCCGACCGAGCAGGTCCAGGAGATCAAGGACGGGCGCAAGGTCTCGGTCGAGAAGCGCACCATGCCGGGCTACGTGCTCGTCCAGATGGAGATGACCGACGAGGCGTGGTCGCTGGTCAAGAACACCCCGGGCGTGACCGGCTTCGTCGGCTCGCGCAACAAGCCCCTGCCGCTCTCGCAGGCGGAGGTCGACAACCTCCTGCACACCGAGACCCCGGGCACCGCGGCGGCGGCCGGCTCCGGCGGCGCGGGTGGGGAGCGCGGCAAGCCGCGGGCCGAGTACGAGATCGGCGAGACCGTGAAGGTGATCTCCGGCCCGCTGTCCGACTTCTCCGGCGAGATCGCCGAGATCAACGACGATGCCGCCAAGCTCAAGGTCCTGGTCTCGATCTTCGGTCGCGAGACCCCGGTCGAGGTCGGCTACGACCAGGTCAAGAAGGTTTAGGTAGGAGGCGCGAGATGGCCAAGAAGGTCATGACCCTGATCAAGCTGCAGATCCCCGCGGGGGCGGCCAACCCGGCCCCGCCCGTCGGCCCGGCGCTGGGCCAGCACGGGGTCAACATCATGGATTTCTGCAAGGCGTTCAACGCCCAGACGCAGCAGGACTCCGGCACGATCATCCCGGTCGAGATCACGGTCTTCGAGGACCGGAGCTTCACCTTCATCACGAAGACGCCGCCCGCCGCGGTGCTGATCAAGGAGGCGATCGGGATCCAGAAGGGATCGGGCGAGCCGCACACCAACAAGGTCGGCAAGATCAGCGCCGCCCAGGTGCGCGCGATCGCGGAGAAGAAGATGCCGGACCTGAACGCCAACGACCTCGACGCGGCCTCGCGGATCATCGCCGGCACCGCCCGCTCGATGGGCGTCGACGTGGAGGAGGCGTAGTCATGGCACGCAAGCGAGGCAAGCGATTCCGCGCCGCCTACGAGCTCATCGACCGCTCGCGACGCTACCCGCCCGCCGAGGCGATCAGCCTGGTCAAGCAGACCGCGGGCGCCCGCTTCGACGAGACCGTCGAGGCGCACATCCGCCTCGGGGTCAACGTGCGCCACGCCGACGAGCAGCTGCGCGGCACCCTGGCGCTGCCGAACGGCGCCGGGCGCGACGTGACGATCGCCGTCTTCGCCGAGGGCGAGAAGGCGCGTGAGGCGACCGAGGCCGGGGCCGAGTTCGTCGGCTCCGACGAGCTCGCCGAGCGCGTCGAGGCGGGCTGGACCGACTTCGACATCGTGATCGCGACGCCCGACCAGATGCCGAAGGTCGGCCGGCTGGGCCGCATCCTCGGCCCCCAGGGCAAGATGCCGAACCCCAAGGTGGGGACGGTCACCGACGATGTCCGCAAGGCGGTCGAGGAGACCAAGTCGGGCAAGATCGAGTACCGGACCGACCGCCAGGCGGTGGTTCACCTGGCGATCGGCAAGGCGAGCTTCAGCGAGCAGGCGCTGCTCGAGAACCTGTCCGCCGTGATCGACGAGATCGTGCGCGCGAAGCCGGCCGCGGCCAAGGGGCGCTACCTGCTCAGCGTCACCGTGGCGACGACGATGGGCCCCGGGATCAGGGTCGACGTCGCGCACGCCCGGGAGGGCGAGATCCTCGCGGGGGCCGACGCGGATGCGGCCGCCCCCGCCGCCGCGAGCGCCTAAC
>CAZARJ010000171.1:0-4471 GCA_964487515.1 uncultured Conexibacteraceae bacterium
TGGTCGGTGACCCATCCGGCGCCGGCGATCGCCGGGGTGCTCTCGGTGGTCGCGATCGTCGGCATCGTCGGGGCGCTGCGGCTGACGCCGGACGCGGGCACCGACAAGCTCGTCGACCACGGCTCGGACGCCTACGCGGGCACCGTTGAGTACCGGGAGCGGTTCGGCGACGACGCGATCGTCGTCCTCGTCCGCGGTGACCTGAAGAAGCTGCTGCTCACGCCGCGCGTCGACCGGCTGCTCGCGCTCGAGGGCTGCCTGGCCGGCAAGCCGTCGGCGGGGGGGCAGTACACGGCCGACGTCTGCCGGCGCATCGCCGAGCTCGGGGCCACGCGGGTCGTCTTCGGCCCGGCCACCTTCCTCAGCGAGGCGGCGGCGCGTGCCGGCGCCGCGGTGGGGGAGCAGATCATGAGCCTCCGCGCGCAGGCTCAGCGGGCTGCGCGGAAGGCGACGAAGGAGGCCGCGGCGCAGGGCCTCTCGGAGGCCGAGCAGCAGGCGGCCGCCGAGATCGCCGCGCAGCGGATCGTCTCGGGGGCGATCGACCAGCTGCAGCGCAGCAACCTCAGCATCGGCACCTTCCTCGGCGGCTTCTCGATCCACAACGAGCAGTTCGTGCAGGCGATCGTCTTCGACGAGACGCGCGAGGGCGCGCCGCCGAAGTCGAAGTTCAGCTACCTGTTCCCCTCCGGCGAGAGCACCCTGATCTCGGTCCGCCTGCGGCCCGGGATCCCCAACGACGAGCGCCGCGAGGCGATCGCGCTGATCCGCGAGGCGGTGGGCGAGGAAGCGTTCTCGGCGCCCGGGGTGAGCTACGAGCTGAGCGGGATCCCGGTCGTGGTCGAGGGGCTCGCCGACGAGCTCGGCGGTGAGATCGCGCTGCTGCTCGGCGCGGCGATGCTCGTGATGGCGATCGTCCTGCTGGTCGTCTTCGGGCCGCCGCTGCGGCTGCTGCCCCTGTTCACGGCGCTCGGCTCGGCCGGCTTCGCGCTCGGGCTGCTGTCGGTGCTGGGCGGGACCCTGACGATGGCGTCGGTTGCCGTGCTGCCGGTGGTGATCGGGCTCGGCGTCGACTATGCGATCCAGCTTCAGGCGCGTTTCCGCGAGGCGATGGAGCAGGGACGCAGGCCGCCCGCCTCGGCGGTGGTCGCGGCGCTGCGCGGCGGGCCAGTGATCGCGACCGCCGCGCTGGCGACCTCGGTCGGCTTCCTCGCCCTGCTGCTGTCGCCGATCCCGATGGTGCGCGAGTTCGCGATCGCGCTCGTGGCCGGGATCGCCGCCGCGCTGGCGATCTCCCTCACCGGCGGGCTGGCGGCGCTCTCGCTGGCGCGCGCGAGGGGCGCCGCGGAGGCGGGGGTGGGCGCCGCCGGTCTGGGCGCGACGCTCGCCGAGCGCTTCGAGCTCGAGCGGGGCCGGAAGGCGGCCGCCCGGGGCCGCGGCCGGGCAGCTGCGGGCGGCCGCAGGCTGCTCGCGACGACCATCCAGGCTCCCGGCCGCGTGCTCGTCGTCGCGGCGCTGCTCGCCGTGGCCGGCTGGGGGCTCGGCACCGGGACGAAGGTGGTCAGCGACGTGCGCGAGCTCGTCCCCTCCGACCTGCCGGCGCTGCAGTCGGTCGACGCGCTGCAGGACGCGACCGGCGTCTCGGGCGAGCTCGACGTCCTCGTCTCCGGCGATGTGACCTCACCCGCCGCGATCGGGTGGATGAACGACTTCAAGCGGCGCATCCTGCGCGAGCACGGCTACGGGGCCGACGACACGAGCTGCCTCGAGGCCGACGCGCAGCTCTGCCCCGGGCCGTCGCTCGCCGACCTCTTCGACCTCGGGCCCGGCAAGCGGCCGAGCCAGAAGCGCGTCGACGCCGTCCTGGACGCCGTGCCGCCCTACTTCTCGCAGGCGATCCTCTCGCGGGCGGGGGACGGGCAGGAGGGCGATGTCGCGAGCCTCTCCTTCCTGATCCCGGTCATGCCGCTGGACGAGCAGGAGGCGCTCGTCGAGGGGTTGCGCGCGGAGCTCGACCCGCCGCCCGGGGTGCACGCCGAGGTCGTCGGCCTGCCGGTCCTCGCCGCGGACGCCAACGCGCAGCTCTCCGGCTCCCGCTACTGGCTCGCGGTCGCCGGGCTGCTCGCCGTCGGCATCGTGCTGCTGGCGGTCTACCGCCGGCCCGGCAGGGCGCTGGTGCCGCTGCTGCCGATCGCGCTGGCGACCGGTTGGTCGGCGCTCGTCCTGGAGGCGATGAGGGTCCCCCTGAACCCGATGTCGGCGACCCTGGGTGCGCTCGTGATCGCGATCGCGACGGAGTTCAGCGTCATCCTCGCGGCCCGCTACCACGAGGAGCGCGCCGAGGGGCTGAGCGTCGGCGAGGCGCTGCGGCTGACCTACCGGCGCACCGGCGCGGCCGTGCTCGCCTCGGGGATCACCTCGATCGCGGGCTTCGGCGTGCTCGCCTTCAGCGGGATCACGATGCTGCGCGACTTCGGCCTGGTCACGATCGTCGATCTCGGCGTGGCGCTCGCCGGCGTGATGCTCGTCCTGCCCGCCGCCCTCGTCTGGGCCGAGGGCGGCTACCGGCCCTTCCCCGCCCTGCGCCGCCGGCCCGGCGTGCCGGCGGGCCCCGGGGCTGCCGACGCCGACGCGTCCGTCTGAGATGGCCCGCGGCCGCCGCCCCGAGCCCGATGACCGGTCCGGCGGCAGTGCGGACGGCGGGGCGCGGGGCGGAGAGCGGTCCGGCGGCGGGGAGCGTGACCACGGAGCGGAAGGCCGCGATCGGCGCGGGCCGGGCTGGTGGCCTGAGGGCGCCGCGCACGAGCCATCGGAGTCCGGTGATCCCCCGGAGGGGGAGGGGGAGCGGCCCGGCCCGGGGGGCGCCCGCCGGCGCCGGCGCCCGCGCCGGGGTCCCGGCCTCGGCGGCGAGGGGCCGGCGCGGCCGGCGCGCCGCTACTCGACGATCGTCGGCCTCGCCTTCGTGGTGGTGATCGTGATCGCCTTCGTCAACCTGCTCGGCAGCGAGGACACCGGGATCCTCGGCGCCGGGTACGGGAGCGAGGCGATGGCGCTCCCCGAGTTCGCCGTCCCCGACGCGCGGCTCGGCATCGACAAGGATGCGAACATCAGCCAGGATGATTGCGAGAGCTCCCGCAATCCCTGTCCCGCCGATCAGCGCCGCACCCCCGCCTGCCGGATCGACGCGCCGGGCGCGATCCGCGTCTGCGACCTCTTCGACCGCCCCCTGGCGATCTCGTTCTGGTTCACGCGCGGGGGCGACTGCCTGCCGAGCCAGGACGCCTTCGACGCCGTCGCCCGGCGCTTCCGGGGCCGGGTCAACTTCCTCAGCGTCAACGTCCGCGACGACCCGGAGCGCGTGGCGGAGATCGTCGCCGAGCGTGGCTGGCGGGTCCCCGTGGGGCTCGATCGCGACGGCGCCGTCTCCAACCTCTACCGGGTCGGCGTCTGCCCGACGATCGTCTACGCGTATCCGGGGGGCCTGCTGCAGCGGGCCGGGATCCGGCCCGGCAACTACGGGGAGGAGCAGATCGCGGCGCAGGTGAAGCGGCTGCTCGCCGCCTCCCGCGAGCGGCTGCGGGGGACGTCATGACCGACCGCTCCACCGAGCCGGGCCGCCCGCGGCCACCCGGCCCCGAGGCGGCCGGCGAAGGGAGGGCCGGGCCGGGCCCTGAGGCGGCTCCGGGCCGGATCGACCCCGAGCTTGCGGAGCGCTTCCCCGGCCTCTACCTGCGCCATCGCCTCGTCACGGCCGGCGCCGGCCGCAGCCCGGCCTCGATCCGCCGCCGGCTGCGACTGCTCTCCGACCGGATGGCCGGGCCGCAGGCGCGGGTCATGCGCCGCCGGCCGATCCCGCACGCCTACCGGGTCTTCTTCCGCCACATCGGCATCGACCCCGACCAGCGTCCCCCGGCGGCCGAGGAGCTGGCCCGGCGCCGGCTGATCGACGGTGGGTTTCTCAGCGTCGGGATGCCCGACGACGCGCTCACGATCGCGATCGCCGAGACGGGGGTGCCGGTGCGCGCGTTCGACGCCGGCCGGACCGGGGAGGAGCTGGAGATCAGGCCGAGCCGCGCCGGCGAGCGGCTCGCCGGCCGCTCCGGCGACCTGCCGCCGGGAACGCTGCTGATCGCCGACCGCGAGCGGCCACTGGCGCTGCTCTTCGGCGCCGCGGCCAGCGGCGCCGGCGTCGGCGCCGAGACATCGCGGACGCGGTTGGTCGCGATCGGCGTCGAGGGTGTTCCGGAGATGTCGGTGGAGGAGGCGCTCTGGCTCGCCGCCGAGGCGCTGACCGGGTAGCTCTTCCGACGGGACGAGCGTGGACGGGAGCTCGCCCGTGCACCCGGGACAGGTCGACTAGCCTCCGGGACGTGAGCAGGACCCCACACGCCGGGCCGGCGCGGGGCTGACGCGATGGCGTCCGAGTCGGCGAAGCGCCGCAAGAAGCGCCGCGCCCGCGCCGCGCAACGCGGCG
>CAZARJ010000172.1:0-4460 GCA_964487515.1 uncultured Conexibacteraceae bacterium
GATCCGGTGCGGCTCGGCGACCGGCGCCGGGCGCTCGCCCGCGCAGCGGCCGCCGAGGGGGCTGCCGGAGGCGGGCGCCGGCCGGGGCAGATACACCCGCCCGGACTCGAACAGGGACACGCGCCCGGCGCCGCGGGCGCGGTGGTCGGTGGCGGCCGCGAGCAGCCCGCCGAGCAGGTCGGTGCGCATCGCCGCCCCGTCCTCCGAGAGCGGGTTGTGGACCCGGACCGGGCCGACCTCGGCCAGCCCCGGGATGCCGCCCCGGCCGGGATGGGTGAAGCTCCAGGTGATCGCCTCGTCGAGGCCGAGGTCGCGGAGCAGGTCCTCGGCCCGCCGCAGCAGCGCCTGGCGGCGGTCGAGCCTGCCGGCGGCGATCCGCGCCGGCAGGGTGCGCGGCAGATGCTCGTCGAGCCCGTGCACCCGCGCCACCTCCTCGATCAGGTCGACCTCGCGGGTGACGTCGAAGTGCCGGTCGGCGGGCACGGAGACGACGAGCGCCTCCTCCCCGGCGTCCCCCGCCTCTCCGGTCCCCTCGTGGATGCCGAAGCCGAGCCGGCTCAGGTAGCCGCGCGCCCGCTCGGCGGGCACGTCCATCCCGAGCAGGGCGCGCATCCGCGCCGGCCGCAGCTCGAGCCGGGCGGGCTCGTAGGCGTGCGCGTCGACGTCGATCGTGCCGGGCACGAGCCGCGCCCCGCAGAGGTCGATGAAGAGCCGCGCCGCGATCGCCTGCGCGCGCATCGTCAGGTCGGGATGCAGCTGCTTCTCGAACCGGGTCGAGGCCTCCGAGCGCAGGGCGAGGCGGTTGGAGCTGCGCAGGATGTTGGTCCCGTTCCAGGTCGCGGCCTCGAGCAGCACCCGGGTGGTGCGCTCCGACACCTCCGAGGACCGCCCGCCCATGATCCCGGCGATCGCGCTCGGCCCCTCGCGGTCGGCGACGACCACGATCTCCGGGTCCAGCTCGCGCTCGGCGCCGTCCAGGGTCGTCACCCGCTCGCCGGGCCGCGCCGCGCGCACGATCAGCTCGCCGCCCGGCACCCGGTCGAGGTCGAAGGAGTGCAGCGGCTGGCCGGTCAGCAGCATCACGTAGTTGGTGATGTCGACGACGTTGTTGATCGGCCGCTGGCCGGCGGCCGTGAGGCGCGCCTTCAGCCACAGCGGCGAGGGGCCGACCGCGACGTCCGTGAACGCGCGCGCGGTGAAGCGCGGGCAGAGCTCGGGCACCTCGACCCGGACCGAGGCGATGTCGTGCACGTCGTCCTCGCCTGCGGCGTCGCCGGCCGGATCGCCGGTCCAGGGGTCCTCCTCCAACAGGGCGCCGGTGACCGCATGCACCTCGCGCGCGACGCCCCAGACGCCCAGGCAGTCGGGGCGGTTGGGCGTGATCTCCAGCTCCAGGACCGGCTCGGCGATCGGCAGCACGCCCGCCAGCGGGGCGCCCGGCTCGGGCCCCGCCTCGCCGTCCTCCAGGACGATGATCCCGTCGTGGCCGGGGCCCAGCTCGAGCTCCGACTCGGAGAGGATCATCCCCGCCGACTCGATCCCGCGCAGCTTCGCCTTGCCGAGCTTCGTGCCGTCCGGCATCACGGCGCCCGGCAGCGCCACCGGGACAGTCTGGCCCGCGGCCACGTTCGGGGCCCCGCAGACGATCGTGCGCGGCTCGCCGTCGCCGGTGTCGACGGTGCAGACGCGCAGCCGGTCGGCGTTCGGGTGCTGCTCGGCCGCGAGCACCCGCCCGACGACGAAGCCGGAGGGGTCGGCGACGCCGGCGTGCGCGATCCGCTCGACCTCGGTCCCGGTCATCGACAGGCGCTCGGCGAGCTCCTCGGCGCCGAGGCCGGGGTCGCAGTAGGAGCGCAGCCAGGAGAGCGGGACGCGCATCAGAACTGCCCCAGCAGGCGGACGTCGTTGTCGAAGAACATGCGCAGGTCGGGAACCCCGTGCTTGAGCATCGCGACGCGCTCGATCCCGACCCCGAAGGCGAAGCCCTGGACCGTCTCGGGGTCGTAGCCGGAGTCGCGCACGAACCCGAACACGTTCGGGTCGACCATCCCGGCGCCGAGGATCTCGATCCAGGCGGTGCCCTTGCAGAGGGCGCAGCGCTCGCCCTCCAGCCGGCCCGTCCCCCCGCAGCGGAAGCAGGAGACGTCGACCTCGACGCTGGGCTCGGTGAAGGGGAAGTAGTGGGGCCGCACGCGCAGCTCGCGCTCGTCGCCGAAGATCGTGCGGGCGAACGTCAGCAGGGTGCCGTGCAGGTCGGCGAGCGTGATCCCCTCGCCGACCGCGAGGCCCTCGACCTGGTGGAACATCGGCGTGTGGGTCGCGTCGGAGTCGCGCCGGTAGACGCGCCCGGGCACGATGATCGAGATCGGCGGCGCCTGGTCCTCCATGCCCCGCACCTGCATCGGCGAGGTATGGGTGCGCAGGAGCACATCCTGCGGCCCCGGCCCCTCGCCGCCGGCGATCAGGCCCGCCGCCGCCCCGAGCGAGCCGGGATCGACGTAGAAGGTGTCCTGGAGCATCCGCGCCGGATGGCCCGGCGGGTGGTTGAGGGCGGTGAAGTTGTAGTAGTCGTGCTCGATCTCGGGGCCCTCGAGGACCCGGTAGCCGAGCCCGACGAAGACGTCCTCGATCGCGCGCCTCGTCTGGGTCAGCGGATGCAGGTGGCCGAGCTTCACCGGCGGGGTGCCGGGCAGGGTGACGTCGATCGCGTCGGCGGCCAGCTCGCTGTCCAGCGAGGCCCGCTCATGCGCCTCGCGGGCGGCGGCGAGCCGCTCCTCGAGCTCGACCCGGGCGGCGTTGCCGGACTTGCCGACCGGCCCGCGCTGCTCGGGCGGCAGCTCGCCGATCCCCCGCAGGATCCCGGTCAGCTCCGCCTTGCGCCCCAGATACCGGACCCGGACCTCCTCGAGCGCAGCGGCGTCGGGGGCCGCCTCGATCGCGGCCCGGGCCTCATCGCGTAGCTGTTCGATCCGCTCGAGCATGCTCACCCGCCCCCCGCGGCGGAGAGCGACGATATCCCCTGCAGGCCGATCGCCGCCGCCGCGGCGACGTTGAGCGACTCCGCCCCGGGCCGCAGCGGGATCGTCGCCGTCGCCTCGCAGGCCGCCGCGACGTCCTCGGGCAGGCCCTCGCGCTCGGAGCCCAGACACAGCGTTCCGACGCCCCCGGCGGCCATGCCCTCCAGGACCGTCCCGAGCGGCTCGCCGCCGTGCGCGAGCAGCCCCAGCCGGGGCCGGGGCACGTCGCCGATCCCGCCCCGCAGCGGCGGGCGGGCGAAGATCGCGCCCATCGTCGCCCGGACGGCCTTCGGCGCGTAGGCGTCCGCGCTGCCGGGGCCGAGGATCACGGTGCCGCCGGTCAGCGCCGCCGCGGTGCGGACGATCGTCCCCACGTTGCCGGGGTCGCCGACCCCGTGCAGGTAGACGGAGCCCGGGCCCGCCTCACCCCCTTCTGGCTCGGGGATCGGCCAGACGGCGATCACCCTGGTTCCAGACCCGAGCGCCGAGGCGGCGTCCAGCAAGTCGGGCTCGACCTCGACCGCGACGCCGAGCCGCACCCCCACGTCGACGCCGGGGGCGAGCAGGACCTCGCGCGGCGCCCGGCCGGCCCGCAGCCCGGCGAGCAGCAGATCCTCGCCCTCGGTCACGAAGGCGCCCTCGCGCTTGCGCCACTTGCGCTCACGCAGCTTGCGGGCCAGCTTCAGCCGCTCGTTGTCGGGGCTCACGATCATCGGATCTGCTCGGTCCTCGCTTCTACCTTTCCTGTCTCGGTCTTCCTATTCTGGGCCGCCGCAACCGCCCTCGCCGCCGCTTCCGGATCCGCCCACAAAAAAGGCGGTCCAGAGGGACCGCCCGGGAGATCAGCTTTGTCCGCGGCTACGCCACGGCCTCCCGGGCCAGCTCGGCAAATCGGCGGAACGCCTCCTGGTCGCGGACGGCGATGTCGGCGAGCATCTTCCGGTTCACCTCGACGCCGGCCTCGCCGAGGCCGTGCATGAGCTCCGAGTAGCTGAGCCCGTTCTGCCGCGCGGCGGCGTTGATCCTGGTGATCCACAGGCGCCGGAGCTCGCGCTTGCGGTTGCGCCGGTCGCGGTAGGCGTAGTTGCCCGACCGCATGACCTGCTCGTTCGCGAACCGGTAGCTGGAGTGCTTGCGCCCGTAGTAGCCCTTCGCCTGCGCGAGGGTCTTCTTGCGCCGCTTGCGCCGCGCGACGGCGTTGGTCGCCCGCGGCATCGCTAGCCCTTCCCGCCCAGCATCCGCTCCACCCGGCCCTTGTCCTGGGTGGCGACGGTCGACGGATTGCGCATCTGGCGCTTCCGCTTCGGCGACTTCTTCTCGAGGATGTGGCTCGAGTACGCTCGCCGGCCACGGAGCTTGCCGCGGGCCGACTTCTTGAAGCGCTTCTTGGCGCCGGAGTGAGTCTTCATCTTCGGCATCGGAGCGGGTATTGAAGCAGAGACG
>CAZARJ010000173.1:0-4446 GCA_964487515.1 uncultured Conexibacteraceae bacterium
CCGCGACGCGGTCGCGGAGGATCCCGCGCCGGCCACGCTCCCCGCGCGGGGCCCGCAGGGCCCGGACGATCCCGCCGGGGCGCCCCAGGGGCAGCCCCCGCAGCGGGCCCGCGAGTCGCCGACCGCCGAGTTCGAGGCGGTCCTCGGCGCGCCCCTGCTCGCCGTGCTCGGGGACGCGAGGTCGATCATCGAATCCGCGCCGGAGGGGCTGAGCGTGGCCGAGCAGGATCGCAACGAGGTGCGCCACCTCGCGACGTCCCTCGGCCTCGGCGAGCCGGGCGCGCCCCGCGTGGTGGCCCTGATCCCCGCCTCGCGCGGCCTCGATCCGAGCGCGGCCGCGACCGCCCTCGCCCTGGCCGGCTCCGAGCTGCGCCTGCGGACGCTGCTAGTCGAGGCGGACCTCGGCGCCCCCGCCCTGGCGGCCCGGCTCGGGGTCGATCCCGCGCCGGGCCTGCTCGAGCACCTGCGCGGCGAGGCCGGGCCGCGCGAGGTGCTCCGGGGCCTCGCCGGCGCCCTGGACCCCGATCGCCCGCTGCGGGTGGCCTGCGTTCCGGCCGGGGCGGGGACCGGCCCCGGCGAGGCGTCACGGCTCGTCTCGGGCGAGCGGCTCGCGGCGCTCCTGGGCCGGCTTCGTCGCGCCTACGAGCTGGTCGTCGTCGCCGGGCCGCCGCTCGGCGGCGAGGACGGGGCGGAGGGGCTCGCGGCCCGGGTCGAGGCCGTCGTCGCCGTGAGCGGGGAGCGGGAGCTGCTGGAGGGCGGGCCGCACGGCGCGGCGGCGCGCCTGCGCTCGGTCCCGCTGCGGGGCGGCATCCTCACGCTCGCCTCCCACCCCCGGTGAGAGCCGCATTGCCCGCGGATTCGCCGGGCGAATCGGTCCCCATGGGGGTCGCGTACCATCGCTGCGATGGCCGATGCGACCGCAGCCCGAAGGCGGCCTCCGGAGCCCAACTGGGCGACCCGGGCGGCCGTCGTCGCAGCGCTTCTGCTGGCGCTCTTCGCGCTGATCTTCGTGCTCGCGACCTCGCTCGGGGACGGGGACGACGCGACCGCACCCGCCGCCCGGCAGGGGGAGCGGGCCGGCGCGGCGAAGGACGGCGGGGCGGTCAACCCGAAGACCTACGCGGTCGAGGAGGGCGACACCCTGAGCCACATCGCCGACAAGTTCGACGTCTCCGTGAAGAGGCTGCGGCGTCTCAATCCGGACATCGACCCGCAGATCCTGGCGACCGGGCAAGAGCTGACGATCCGCTAGTGCGCGCTCCATCTGCGCCCAGGGGCCTCCGCGCGGGGGGCACGATCGGCGCCGTCCTGGTGGCGGTCGCGCTGCTGCTGCTCGCCGGCGCGCCCCGCGACGCCGAGGCGCGGGCGGCCGAGCCCCGGCTCGACGCCACCTCCTGGTTGCTGCTCGACGCTCGTGACGGGACCGAGCTCGCCGCCCGCGCCGCCGGCTCCCGCCGCCCGATCGCCAGTACCACGAAGCTGATGACGACCCTGCTCGCGCGGCGCGAGCTGCGCCCCGGCGAGCGGCTCGTGGTGCCCCGCTACGCCGCCGCCCCGGCGGAGTCGGTGGCCGGCCTGCGCGCCGGCGAGCGCCTCACCGCGCACGACCTGGTCGTCGCCATGCTGCTGCCGAGCGCCAACGACGCCGCCGTCACCGTGGCCCGCGGGGTGGCCGGATCGCGGCGCGCGTTCGTCGCCGAGATGAACGCGACCGCCCGCGAGCTCGGGCTCGACGACACCCACTACGCGAACCCGATCGGGCTCGACCAGTCGGGCAACTACTCGACCGCCCGCGACCTCGCCGAGCTGGCCCTGAAGCTGCTCGAGGACCGCGGCGTGAAGCGAATCGTCAAGCGCTCGCACGCCACCCTCCGCAGCGGCTCGATGCCGCGCCGCGTGGAGAGCACGAACACGCTGCTGATGTCCGATCCCAGCGTCGTCGGGGTGAAGACCGGCCACACGCACGACGCCGGCTACGTGCTGATCGCGATGGCACGCCGGCACGGCATCCCGCTGCTGTCGGTGGTGCTCGGAGCCCCCAGCGAGGCGGCCCGCGATGCGGAGTCGGAGGAGCTGCTCGACTACGGATTCGCGCTCTACCGGAAGCGCCGCCCGCTGCGGAGCGGGGAACCGGCGGCCGAGGTCCCGGTCCGGTTCGGGGACGAGCCGCTGCCCCTGCTGGCGGCGCGTGGCGTCCGGGTCCGGGTCCGCGACGATCAGCGGGTCGGGATCCGGCGCGCGGTGCCGGCCGAGGTGGAGGGGCCGATCCCGGCGGGCAGGCGCCTCGGGCGCGCGGTCGTGACGGTCGACGGGCGAGTGGTCGGGCGCGTGCCGCTGCGGGCCGCGCGGGCGGTAGAGGCGCCGTCGGTGGTCGACCGGCTCGGCGGCCCGCCGGTCGCGATCCTGATCGTCGTCGTCGCAGGCGTCATACTGCTGAGCGTGGCGCGGGCACGGGGTCGCAGGGGCGACCGTGGAGCCGGACGCGCGGCGAGGAGGAGGAGGAGAGTTTGACGATGAGCCGATTGGCGTGCAGGTGCGGCGAGGAGGGCAGGCGATGATCCTGACCGTGACGATGAACGCGGCGCTTGACCGGACGATCGTCGTGCCCCGGATCGCGCTCGGCAATCGCCACCGCGCGGTCGAGGCGCGGACCGTCGCCGGGGGCAAGGGGGTGAACGTGGCGCGGGCGCTGAAGGAGCTCGGCGAGCCCGTGATCGCCACCGGGCTCGCCGGGGGCTCGACCGGGGCCCGGATCCGCGAGCTGCTGCGCTCCGAGGACGTGCTGCACGACTTCATCCCGGTCGCGAACGACTCGCGTACGAACCTGTCGCTCGTCGATCCGACGACCGGGGAGCAGACCGAGATCAACGAGCGCGGCCCCGAGGTCGAGCCCGAGGACCTGGAGCGCGTCCGGCGCCGGCTGCTCTACCTGGCGCGCGGGGCCCGCTTCTGCGTGATCGCGGGCTCGCTGCCCCCGGGGGCGCCGGAGGACACCTACTCGGATCTGATCGCGCGCCTGCGCAAGCTCGGCGTCCCGACCCTGCTCGACACCGAGGGCGAGCCGATGCGGATCGGGATGCGGGGGCAGCCGAACGTGGTGGCGCCCAACGTCGCCGAGGCCGAGGACGCGGTCGGGCACGAGTTCACCGAGCCCGACGACCTGCCCGACGCCCTGGACGGGCTGGTGGAGATGGGCGCCTCGGAGGCGATCATCACGACGCCGTCGGGCTGCGTGGCGCTGGTCGGCGAGGGGAACGAGCGGCGCCGGGTCGAGGTCAGCATCGAGCGGCTGGCGGCGGTGGCGAGCGTCGGCTCGGGGGACGCCTTCCTGGCGGGCTACGTGAGCGCGCGCTGCCGGGGCCGCACGCCCGAGGAGTGCCTGGCGCACGGCGTGGCCTGCGGGGCCGAGTCGACCCAGCACCTCGGGGCCGGGATGCTGGACGCCGGGGAGGTGGCCCGGCTCGCGAGCCGGGTGGAGGTCAGAGAGCTCGACCGCTCGGCCCACGCGGCCTGAGCGAGGCGCCGCTTTCGCGCATTTTCCGGACGCGGCGCGCCGCGGGCCCGTCGACCCGGGTGCCTACAATCGTCGTTCTGCATTCGAACGAGGGAGCGCGACCAGTTGGAAGTTGAGATCGGACGAGGCAAGAAGGCCCGGCGTGCCTATGGATTCGACGACATCGCGATCGTCCCGTCGCGGCGGACGCGCGACCCAGACGACATCGACATCACCTGGAACCTGGGGCCGTACCGCTTCGAGCTGCCGCTGCTCGCCTCGGCGATGGACGGGGTGGTGAGCCCGAAGACCGCGGCGCTGGTGAACAGGCTGGGCGGCCTCGGCGTCCTCAACCTGGAGGGGATCTGGTCCCGCTACGAGGACGCCGACGAGCAGCTCGCGCGGATCGCCGCGGCGCCGCCGGGTGAGTCCACCCAGCTCATGCAGGAGATCTACAGCGAGCCGGTGAAGCCGGAGCTGATCGCCCAGCGGATCGAGGAGATCAAGGCCGAGGGCGCAGTCTGCTGCGGCTCGCTGACCCCGCAGAAGGTCGGCGAGTACCACGAGGTCGCGCTCGAGGCGGGGCTCGACATCCTCGTCGTCCAGGGGACCGTGATCTCCGCCGAGCACGTCTCGTCGGCCGCCGAGCCGCTGAACCTGAAGGAGTTCATCGCCAGCGCCCCGGTGCCCTGCATCGTCGGCGGCTGCGCCTCCTACTCGACCGGCCTGCACCTGATGCGCACCGGGGCCGTGGGCGTCCTGGTCGGGGTCGGCCCGGGCGCCGCCTGCACGACGCGCGGCGTGCTCGGGATCGGCGTCCCGCAGGCGACCGCGATCGCCGACGTGGCGGCGGCCCGCTCTCAGCACATGCTGGAGACCGGCCAGTACTGCAACGTGATCGCCGACGGCGGCATGCGCACCGGCGGCGACGTCGCCAAGGCGATCGCCTGCGG
>CAZARJ010000174.1:0-4437 GCA_964487515.1 uncultured Conexibacteraceae bacterium
CAGGACATCATCGCCATCCTCGGCATCGACGAGCTCTCCGACGAGGACAAGCTGCAGGTCAACCGGGCGCGCAAGATCGAGCGCTTCCTGAGCCAGCCGTTCAACGTCGCCGAGCAGTTCACCGGGACGCCGGGCGAGGTCGTGCCGGTCGCCGAGACCGTGGCCAGCTTCCGCAGCCTGGTCGACGGCGAGCACGACGACATCCCCGAGGGCGCCTTCTACATGAAGGGTTCGATCGAGCAGGTGCTCGCGGCGGCCAAGGGCCAGGGCGAGGACGAGACCGCCGGCGCCGACGCCGAGGCCGCCGAGCAGGAGGAGAAGAAGGAGCGCGAGCAGGAGCAGGCGGGAGCGGCCGCGTGAGCGACCCCCGCCGAGAGGAGAGGAGCTAGCCGGTGGCCGAGGGCACCAGCAAGCTGACCGCCGAGGTCCTGACCCCCGAGGGCAAGGTCTTCGAGGGCGAGCTGTTTCAGGTCTCGACCCGGACGGTCGTCGGCGAGCTCGGCGTGCGGGCGCGCCACGCGCCGGTCCTGGCCCGGCTCGTCCCCCACGAGCTGCGCCTGTTCGAGAGCGAGTCCGACTTCGGCGCCAGCGGCGGCGGCCGGCGCTACGCGGCCGCCGAGGGCTGGCTGGAGGTGTTCGCCAACAAGGCGACCGTGCTCGTCGGCGAGGCGCTCGATCCCGAGAGCCTCGACGCCGGCGAGCTGCGGGCGCAGCTCGAGGACGCCGAGCGGCGCCTCGAGGAGGAAGAGGAGGGCTCGGCCGCCCACCGGACCGCCGAGCAGGACCGGGAGCGCGCCGAGGCGTTCCTGAAGATCGCCGGGTCCTGAGGCGCTCGACCCGGCCGTCGACCGGCCGCCGGCCCGAGTCAACCCGCCCGCCGGCATGCAGTCATGCCGGTATTCCGGCAAAGCACGACCCAGCGGACCGGCGGGCCGCCAACCCGCGCGCGCTGGCATGCAGTTGTGCCGGGATTCCGGCATTGCGCGACCCAGTGGCGGTGCGTGGGGATCGAGCGTGGGCGGGGCGGGGCATGCGCCGGGTGAAGCGCGGGCCGGAAACGGGCGGACGGCTACCCTGAACCGCGTGCAAGAGCGGGCTCTGGCCGAGAAGCTGATCGCCTACGACACCTCCGAGCCGGAGGGCATCAGGCTCTGCGCCGGCTTCGTCAAGGGCTGGCTGGAGGCGCGCGACATCCCCACCGCGCAGCTCGAGGCGGGCGGGCTGCCGATCGTGGTCGCCGACGTCGGCCCCGCGAGCGGCCCGGTGGTGGTCCTGCACGGCCACATCGACGTCGTGCCGGGCCGGGCCGGGCAGTTCGACCCGTTCGTCGACGGGGACCGTCTCTACGGCCGCGGCGCCTACGACATGAAGGGCGCCGCCGCGGCGATGATGCTCGCCTTCGCCGACCTGCGGGAGCAGCGCGAGGTGCGCGTGCGGCTCGCCCTGGTTCCCGACGAGGAGACCGAGGAGGAGATCGACCGCGGCAGCGACGTGCTCGTCGCCGCGGGCTACGGGGGCGACTTCGCGATCACCGGCGAGCCGACGGAGATGCTGATCGGCGTCGCCGCCAAGGGCGTCCTGGCGCTGCGGATCGAGGTTCGCGGCCGCGCGGCGCACGGATCGACCCCCTGGGAGGGGGACAACGCGATCACAAAGGCGTTCTCGGTGTTCCGCGGGATCGAGGCGCTACCGTTCACGCGGGAGTCGTCGGATCTCTTCGATCGCCCTTCGGTGAATCTCGGACGGATCATCGGAGGCGATGCGATGAACAAAGTCCCCGATACCTGCATGATCGACGTCGATATCCGCTACCTGCCCGAGCAGGATCCGGCCGCGATCCTCGCTGACGTGGCCGCGATCCCGGACACGCGGATCGTCTCCACCTTCCGGCGTCCGCCGGTCGAGGTCGACCCCCGCTCGCCCTACGTGCAGGCGCTCGCCGCGGCCGCGGCGCCCCACCACGACGGCGAGGTGACCAGCGTCGGCCGCGACGGCGCCTCCGATGCCGTCTCCTTCCTGCGCGCCGGGATCCCCGCGGTCGAGTTCGGGCCCTCGGGCGGTGGCCACCACGGGCCCGCCGAGTGGGTGTCCCTCAGCTCGCTGATGGCCTACCGGAGGGCCCTCTGCGACTTCGCCGCGGGCCTGCGGGCCGAGGTCGCCGGCGCGGGAGGAGCGGCGTGAGCCGGCCCGGGGACGGGCGGGAGCAGGGGGGCGCGCCGGGAGGGGCCGACGAGGAGCCGGAGGTCGAGGGTGGCCTCGGGCTGACCGAAGAGTTCGCGCGCCTCGAGGAGGAGATCGAGCGGGAGACCGGCGGGCCGGCCAAGGCGCACGGCGGAGGCGGGGAGCCCGCCGGCGGGGAGACGCAGGAGTGGACGTTGCCGGACGAGGAGCTGGAGCCGGACGAGAGCCCGGCGGCGACAGGTGCAGCGGCGGATCCGGAAGCGGGCGGAGGCCAGGAGCCGGCCGCCGGCGCCGGCGCCGAGCCGAACGCCGGCACCGAGGCCGATGCCGGCGCCGAGGCGGACACCGGCGCCGGGCCGAATGTCGATGCCGAGCCGGAGGCAGACGCCGAGGCCGCCGCGGACGCCGAGCCGAACGCCATCACCGAGGCCGATGCCGGGGCCGAGCCGGACACCGATGCCGAGCCGGAAGCCGAGCCAGAGGCGGACGCCGAGGAGGCCGCCGCGGACGCCGCCCCCGGCACCGACGAGCGGGAGGAGCTCGCGGAGCCGGCGGTGACCCCATCGCCTGTCGGCATCCATCCGGCGGTCGGCGGGGGCATCGCCGAGGAGGAGATCGAGGACCGCACGCCAGCGCTCTGGTGGCGCTTTCTGACCGGCTCGATCCTGATCGTCGCCGCGGTCGCGACCGCCGTCTCGCTCTCCTCGCTGCTGCTGCTGACCGACGTCGCCGCGAAGCTGCAGCCGATCCCGGGGATCAAGGACAAGCTCGCCACGATCGACCCCGGCGAGCCGCAGACGATCCTCATCGTCGGCTCCGACAAGCGCTCCAACACCCCGGGCGACCCGGGCCGCTCCGACACCACGATGCTGCTGCGGGTCGACGCCGACAACGACGTCCTCTCGCTCTTCTCGCTCCCGCGCGACCTCAAGGTCGACATCCCCGGCTACGGGGTCGCGAAGCTGAACGAGGCCTACAGCGCCGGCGGCGTGAAGAAGACCCTGCAGACGGTCAAGGACCTCACCGGCCTGGACGTCAACCACGTCGTCAACGTCGACTTCAAGGGCTTCGCCGACGCGGTCGACGCGATCGGTTGCGTCTACGTCGACGTCGACCGCCGTTACTTCAACGACAACTCGACCGCCGCCACCGCGGCGGAGCAGTACGCCACGATCCACGTCAACGCGGGCTATCAGCGGCTCTGCGGCCTGAACGCGCTCGACTACGTCCGCTACCGCCACACCGACAACGACTTCGTCCGCGCCGCCCGCCAGCAGGACTTCCTCCGTGCCGCCCGCCAGCAGGTCCCGGTCGGCGAGGTGCTGCCGATCATCAGCGGCGGCGATCTCGGCAGCCGCCTGATCGACATCTTCACCGAGTACACGTCGTCGGACATCAAGGAGCCGGCCGAGATGATCGGGGTCCTCAAGGCGTTCCTCGGGGTTCGCGACGTCCCGGTCAAGGAGGTTCACTTCCAGGCCCACGACGCGATGGAGAACGGGGTCGCCTACGTGCTCGCCGACCAGTCTTCGATCGACAAGGCGGTGCGCGAGTTCCTCGGCGAGCGCGACACCCCCGGCCCGCGGGGCGGCCGCGACGCGAACGCGAAGCGCAAGAAGGGCAAGGGCGGCGGCGGCTCGGGCGGCGGCAGCTCCAAGAAGAACGCCGACCCGACCAAGGGGGCCACGGTGATCCCGGCCGATGAGGTCTACGCGCGCTTCGGCGGCACCTCCGCGCGACGCCTCAACTTCCCCGTCTACGTGCCGACCCAGGTCGTGCCCGGTTCCGCGTACGATGCCAAGGCGTCGCGCCAGTACGAGATCAAGGATCCGAACGGCAAGATGCGACCCGCGTACAAGCTCGTGATCTCCCGCACCACATCCACGACCGTGACCGAGTACTACGGGGTCATGGGGACCTCCTGGAGCGACCCCCCGATCCTCAAGGACCCCTCCGAGGAGCGCACGATCGGTGGCCGCACCTACGAGCTCTTCTACGACGGTGACCGCCTGCGCCTGGTCGCCTGGCAGGACAGGCGCGGCAACTCCTACTGGGTCAGCAACACGCTGCTGCAGTCGCTGAGCGAGGCCGACATGCTGGCCATCGCGACCTCGATGAACGAGGCCAAGGGATGATCGCCGCGCCGCAGCCGATGAGAGGAACCCGGGCGCCGGCCCGCTGCTCGACGACCGGGGCCGCGAGTTGACGGCCCCGCACCCCGCCGCCCAGGGGGGCGGCCCGGAGCCGATCGGCGTG
>CAZARJ010000175.1:0-4420 GCA_964487515.1 uncultured Conexibacteraceae bacterium
CTGCTCGATCAGCTCCGGCGTCCAGTCGTTCTCGGGGTCGAGCTTGAACTCCAGGTCCGGGTACTTGGCCAGCCGCCTGGTGATCGCGTCGGTGCTCGAGGCCTCGTCACCCTCGAACGTCGACAGCCGGGTCGAGCAGACGAAGCTCACCGGCTTGGGATCGCGGCCGAGCGCCTCGTGCAGGGGGATCCCGGCCTGCTGTAGCGCCAGGTCGAGCGCGGCGCTCTCGAACGCCCAGCGCCGGTAGTGGCGCGAGGCCTCCTGCTCCGGCTCGGCCGCCGGGAACAGGTCGAGTCCGCCGACCAGCTCGGAGAGCTCGCCCAGGGTCTTCGCCCCGGTCAGGTCGTGGACCGGGCCCGCGTCGCGGTGGGCGATGTGGTCGAGGACGCTGTAGACGACGTCCTCGCCGATCCCCTCGACGCCGTCGCCGCGCAGGTGGACCACCGTCGAGGGCCGGGTGAAGTCCCCGTACTCGCGGTCGTGGCCGGTCAGCTCGTAGGCCTCGATCCGCAGCGGCAGCTCGGCGAGGCGCTCCCATTCGGTGCTCATGGCCGCAGCCTATTCGCTTCCGCGCAGGCGGCTGAGCAGCCAGAAGCAGACGCCGATCGCGAGCAGCCCGCCGGCGCGCAGGAAGATCTCGGCCTCGTTGTCGGCGATCAGGACCAGACAGACGATCGCGCCCAGGATCGGCGCGAACGTCGGGGCGCGGAAGTGCCCGTGCCCGACCGGGTCGCGGCGCAGGACGAGCACGGCCACGTTGACGGCCGTGAACGCGCAGAGCAGCAGCAGCACGGTCGTGTCGGCGAGCGTCGCCAGATCCCCGGTCGAGACCAGGATCAGCCCCAGGACCGTGGTGAAGACGATCGCCGTGATCGGCGTCCGGCGGCCCGACAGCACGCGGCCGAAGAGCCCGGGCGCGATCCCCTCCTCGGCCATCCCGTAGACGAGCCGCGAAGCCATGATCATGTTGATCAGAGCGCCGTTGGCGAGCGCGAACAGGGTGATCACCGCGAACACGTCGGGCGAGACGCCGAGCGGCCCCTGGCGTGCCACCTCGACGAGCGGCGCGGTCGAGCCGGCGAGCGTCCCGGTCGGGACCACGGCGGAGGCGACGACGGTGACCAGCAGGTAGAGGATGCCGGCGATCGCCAGGCCGCCGAAGAGCACGCGCGGATAGACGCGGCTGGGATCCTTCGCCTCCTCGGCGATGTTGACCGAGTCCTCGAAGCCGATCAGCGCGTAGAAGGCGAGCCCGGCGCCGGAGAGGATCGCGAAGAAGGGGCTCACCCCCTCCTTGAACTCGAGGTTGCGGCCGAGATCCGCCGCGCTGTCCCCGAGCGCCGCGCAGCCGATCACGATGATCAGCAGCAGGCCGCCGACCTCGATCACGGTCAGCGCGGCGTTGAGGCGCACGGACTCGGCGATGCCGCGCGCGTTGATCAGCGCGACGACGATCAGGAACGCGACCGCGACCGGGACCAGGCTCACGTCGACGAGCTCGCCCAGCGCGTCGCCGGCGAACCCGCGCGCGAGCGTGCTCGCCGAGGTGATCCCCGAGGCCATGACCGCGAAGGCGACCATGAACGTGAAGAAGGGCCGGCGGAAGGCGAGGTTCACGTAGAGCGCGGCGCCCGCCGCCCGTGGGTACTTGGAGACGAGCTCGGCGTAGGAGCAGGCGGTGAGGGCAGCGAGCACGAAGGCGGCCGCGAAGGCGGTCCAGATCGCCCCCCCGACCTCCCCACCGACCTCGCCGACGAGGGTGTAGATGCCGCCGCCGAGCATGTCGCCGACGATGAACATGAGCAGCATCGCCGGGCCGACCCGGCGGGCGAGCTTCCCTCCCTCCACGCGCGACTCGCCGTCGCGCGCCACGCGGCTATCGGTCGTCTTCAACGACCACCCGGATCGTGCTCAGGGTCCGGTCGCTGGCGCCGCGGACCTGGCCGCCGTGCGCGAGCGAGTCCTCGATGAAGGCGAGCGTCTCGGCGTTGAGGCGCTCGCCGGGCAGGACGTTGGGCACCCCGGGCGGGTAGGCGGCCAGCGACTCGGCCGCGATCCGGTCCCGGGCGGCGGCGAAGGGCACGCTCTCGCTCGGGCCCAGGAAGGCGTCGCGCGGGGTCAGCTCCATCGGCCCCCAGCGGGGCGGCGGCGCGAACGGGGTGCGGCTCGCCTGCCCGGGGCGCCCGAGGTCGGCCACGGCGTCGCTGAGCCCGGCCAGCAGGCGGGCCCCGGTGCGCTCCACGTCCTCGCCGATCCCGAACACGGCGACGACCACGTTCTCGGCGTAGAGCTCGACCCAGACGTCGCTGCGCTCGCGCAGGTGGCGCGCGATGTCGTGGCCGCTGACCCCGGTCCCGCGCACGTCGACCGAGAGCCGCAGCGGGTCCCAGGCGTGCACGCTGTGCGCGCTGGCGAGCTCCTCGCCGAGCACGTCGAGGCCGTCGATCGCGCGCACGGCGGCGCGCAGCGAGCGCAGCGCGGCGATCGTGTCGCTGAGCAGCTCGGCGCCGGCGAGCACGTCGTGGCGGCGGGCCGCGTCGAGGGAGGCGCCGAGCAGGGAGTTGGGGCTGGTCGACTCGACCAGGGTCACCGAGCGGTCGACGATCTCGGCCGGGATCCGCTCGCTGCCGAGGTGCAGGATCGCCGACTGGGTGAGGCTGCCGGCGAGCTTGTGCACGGAGCTAAGGACGATGTCGGCGCCGCAGGCGAGGGCGTTGTCGGGCAGCTCGCCGGAGAAGGCGAGGTGCGCGCCCCAGGCCTCGTCCACCACCAGCGGCAGCTCGCGCTCGTGCGCGACGGCGGCGAGCCCGGCGATGTCGGCGACCGCCCCGAAGTAGGTCGGCGAGACGACCAGGGCGGCGACGGCGGCGGGCTCCGCGTCGAGGGCGGCCTCGAGGGCCTCCGGGGTGAGGCAGTGGGCGACGCCGAGCTCGTCGTCGATCTCCGGGGCGGCGAACGCGGGCCGCAGGCCGCTCAGGATCAGCCCGTCGATCACCGACGAGTGGACGTTGCGCTGCACGACCAGGGCCTCGCCGCGGTGGCGCAGGGCCATGCAGATCGCGTGGTTGCCGCCCGAGGCGCCGTTGAGCAGGAACCAGCTCCGGCGCGCGCCCCAGGCCTCGGCCGCGAGCTGCTGCGCCCGCTGGAAGGGGGTCGCGTGCGGGTCGGGGCCGACGTCGATCCCCTCCTGCCCGGCCGGGATGTCAAGCCGCAGGGCGGCGTCCCCGATCGCCTCCCGCAGGCCCGGGTCGACGCCGGTGCCCCCCTTGTGGCCGGGGATGTGGAAGCGCGCCGGATCGCGTGCGACGTGCTCGACGAGGGCCTCGAGGTAGGGGGCCGAGCGCTGATCCATCCCAGAACGATAGAACGCGCCGTGCGATCGGGGGCGGCTGGTCGCCGGGCGCCGCTGCTAGCCTTGGCCCGTCGCCCGTGATTGACGACGACCCACCTCGAAGTACCGGGCACCAAGCCTCTCCGCGGAGACCTTGGAGAGGTGCCCGCGGCGGCTCGCCGGCCGGTGAGCCGCTCAAGCGCCACGAACGGCGTCGATGACCGCTGCGCTGCTGCTCCTCGTCGTCCTGCTGCTCGTGCTCGTCAACGGGTACTTCGTCGCGGCCGAGTTCGCGATCGTGCGCTCGCGGCCGGCGCGGCTTCAGCAGCTCGCCCAGGAGGGGGACGGGCGCGCGCGCCAGGCGCTCGAGCTGCTCGATCACGTGGACGAGTTCGTCGCCACCTCGCAGGTCGGGATCACGCTCGCCTCGCTGGCGATCGGGTTCCTCGGCGAGCCCGCGGTCGCGCGGCTGATCGAGCCGGTCTTCGACGGCTGGCTCGGGCACGCGGTGGCGCTCGGCATCTCGCTCGCGATCGCCTACGTGGTGATCACCCTGCTGCACGTGATCCTCGGCGAGCAGGCGCCGAAGATGGTCGGCATCGCCCGCGCCGAGGGGCTGCTGATCCGGATCAGCCCCAGCCTGCGCCTGTTCCGGCGCATCTTCTCGCCCCTGATCACGCTCACCAACGCGCCCGCCCGCTTCCTCGTCCAGCGCGTGCTGCGGATCCCGATCGTCAGCGAGGAGGGGACCTCGCCGGAGGAGCTGCGGGTGCTGATCAGCCGCGGCTACGAGCGCGGCGGGCTGGAGAAGAGCGAGGCCGGGATGCTGGGCGGCGTCTTCCACCTGCATGAGCAGGAGGCGCGCGAGGTTATGACCCCGATCCCCGCCGTCGTCACCGTCGACTCCTCCGACACGGTCGAGGACGCGCTGCGGCGCTGCGTCGCCTCCGGGCACACGCGCCTGGTCGTGATCGAGGACGACAACCCCGACCGGGTGCGCGGGATCGTCCACAACAACTCGCTCGTGCGCCTGTTCATGAACGCCGGCCCCGACGCCTCGATCGAGCCCGCGGTGCGCGACGCGCCGAT
>CAZARJ010000176.1:0-4392 GCA_964487515.1 uncultured Conexibacteraceae bacterium
GCGCGCGAACAAACGGCGCCAGTCTAAACGGATCGACGGTCGGGGTCCCCCGGTTGGGCGGCGACCGGCCGCGAGGCCCGGGGGGCCGCCCGTCCGCCCGCGCCTCAGTCGAGCAGCTTCGCGACCAGCTCGGGGAGCTCTCGAGACATGCGCGAGCGGGGCACGACGAGATCGAAGCCCGCCCGCTCCGCGGCGCGCCTGGTGGCGACGTCGACGTGCGCGTAGAAGCCGAGCGTGGGGGGCCCGAGCGCCGCCACGGCCGTCGCGTCGACGTGCTCGAGGTCGGCGACGATCAGATCCGCCGAGCTGTGCTCGGGACGGGGCTCGCCGCTCACGCTCACCTCGTGCCCGGCGGCGCCCAGCGCTCCTTCGACGCGGCTCGCCAGCATCAGGTCGGCAACGAGCGCCACCACGCGGGCCACGGCGCCGGCTTCAGATCGAGCGCCGGCGGCGATACTCCTGCCGCACGCTCTCCGGACGCCCCCACATCTGCACTACCTCCGCCCGGCCCTCGTTCACGGCGCCGACCGCGAGCTCGCCCCCGATCCCCTGCCGGTCGAGCATCGAGAGGATCCACTCGACGGTCTCCGGCGCGGCCCCGTGGCCGAAGCCCTTGGCGACGTTGATCCGCCAGTGCCAGTCGGCCTCCGAGTAGGGCTGGGCGTTGACCTGCGTCATCAGGACCGAGGCATCCACGTAGCGGGACTCGTCGGTGAGCCGCAGCTCCAGCTGCATGTCGGTCCAGTCCCGCGGCAGGGCGGCGACGATCTCCGCGAACGACTCGGCGAGGGTCACGGCGTCAAGCCTACCCGCCGCGCGGCGGCTGAGCCGGGCCGGCGGCGGCCCGACTCAGGCGAAGAGGAGCTGCTGGAGCAGGAACAGGTTCAGGGCGATGATCAGCGCCGCGAGCAGGGCGGCGAAGGCGGTGAAGCGGCGGGAGTTCGCGAGCGCCCCCATGACCGCGCGGCGGCGGGCGATCAGCAGCAGCGGGACGAGCGCGAACGGGATCCCGAACGAGAGCACGACCTGGCTCACGATCAGCGCCTTGGTCGGGTCGACGCCGATCGCGAGGATCAGCAGCGCCGGCGAGAGGGTGATCGCGCGCCGCAGCCAGAGCGGGATCCGCCGGTGGATGAACCCCTGCATGACGACCTGACCGGCCATCGTGCCGACCGACGTCGAGGCCAGGCCGGAGGCCAGCAGGGCCACGCCGAAGATCGTCGCCGAGTGCTGGGAGGCGGTCTGCTTGAGGCCCTCGTAGGCGCCCTCGATCGAGTCGATGTCGACCAGGCCGCCGGCATTGAACAGGCCCGCGGCGACGATCACCATGGAGATGTTCACGAGCCCGGCGATCGTCATCGCGATCACCACGTCGATCTTCTCGAAGCGGAGGATCCGCCGCCGCTCCTCGTCGTCGCGGCCGACGACCCGCGACTGGGTCAGCGCCGAGTGCAGGTAGACGACGTGCGGCATCACCGTGGCGCCGAGGATCCCGGTCGCCAGCAGCACGCTCTCGGTCCCGTCGAAGCCGGGGATGAGCAAGCCCTCGGCGATCCCGGCGGGGTCCGGGTCCGACTGCGTGACCTCGAAGGCGAAGGCGGCGATCACGATCCCGACGAACCCCGCGATCACGGCCTCCAGCCTGCGTACGCCGCGCTGCTGCAGGACGAGGATCGCGAACGCCCCCGCGCCCGAGATCACCCCGGCCCAGAAGAGCGGGACGCCGAAGAGCAGGTGCAGGCCGAGCGCCGCGCCGACCACCTCGGCGATGTCGGTCGCCATCGCGACCAGCTCCGCCTGGGCCCAGAGCCCGAGCGAGGTGCGGCGCGAGAACTCCTGGCGGCAGAGCTCGGGCAGGTTGCGCCCGGTCGCGATGCCGAGCTTCGCCGACTGCGTCTGCACGACCATCGCGATCAGGTTCGCGACCAGCACGACCCAGAGCAGCAGGTAGCCGAACTGCGCGCCGCCGGCGATGTTGGTGGCGAAGTTGCCCGGGTCGATGTAGGCGACCGCGGCGATGAACGCCGGGCCGAGGAAGGGCCAGACGCGGCGCAGCCCCCGCCGCCGGCCGTCGAGCGACTCGCGTGCCGCCTCGGCGACGCGCGCCTCTCCGGGGAGCGCGATCCGCGCCTCCTCCGGCCCGTCGGTGCGGTGCAGCAGACGGTGGCTGCCGCCGTCCTTCCTGCCGCTCAGCCCGCGTCCGCCGGGCTTCCCGCTCACGCCCACCCGAGCCTGCCGCCGCCGGTGGCCGCCCCATGCCCGCTCGCATCGTCCCGGCCGGTCCTCATAGCCAGACGTTACGCGTCCGCAATTCGGGCCTGCGTCCCGCCCCCGGCGCCCGGGCGGGGCGGCGCGGGTCCGGCGCCGGAAGCGGGATGCCCTCTCCGGGACGGCGCCGGCAGCCACCTACAATGAGCGGCCATGACGCAGACACTCGAGATCGATGCTCAGTACCGCGCCCTGCGTGAGGAGGCGGGCCTGCTCGATCGCTCGGACCGGGCCCGGCTCAGGGTCAGCGGCGGCGAGGCGGCCGAGTTCCTCCAGGGCCAGCTCACCAACGACGTCGAGGCGCTGGAGCCGGGCGGGGGCTGCTACGCGGCGCTGCTCGACCGCAAGGGGAAGATCCGCGCCGACATGCGCGTCCTGCGGACCGCCGGCGACGCCTTCCTGATCGACACCGAGCCCGCCGCCGGCGAGATCGTCCACAAGCACCTCGACATGTACCGGATCGGCCGCGACGCCGAGCTCGCCTGGGCGGACGAGGGCGAGGCGCTGCTGACGCTGATCGGCCCCCGCAGCGAGCAGCTGCTGGGCGGGGCGCCGCTCGGGCCCGAGCACGCCCACCGCGAGGTGACCGTGGCCGGAACGCAGGCGCGCGCGATCCGGATCGCCGACGGCGTCGACCTGCTCGTCCCCGCAGCGGGCGCCGAGGCGGTGCGGGAGGAGTTGCTCCGCGCCGGGGCCGAGCCCGTCTCCGAGGATGCGGTGGAGATCCTCCGCGTCGAGGCGGGCCGCCCGCGCCTGGGCCACGAGCTGGTCGCCGGGACCATGCCCCAGGAGGCGGGCATCAACGAGCGCGCGGTCAGCTTCACGAAGGGCTGCTACATCGGCCAGGAGACGGTCGCCCGGCTGCACTACAAGGGCAAGCCCAACCGGCATCTGCGCCTGCTCGAGCCCGAGGAGCCGGTCGCGGCGGGCGACCCCGTCCACGCCGGCGAGCGTGAGGTCGGGACGGTCGGGACGGCGGTCGTCTCCCCCGCCCGCGGCCCGCTGGCGCTGGCGATCCTGCGTCGCGAGGCCGAGCCGGGCGCGAGGGTCACGATCGGCGCCGACGGCGGAGTCGCGGCGACGGTCCGGGAGACCGACGCTTGAGCCGCTCCCGGCCCCGCCCGCCGATCGGGCTCGGCGGGGCCCCGATCGACGCCGGCTCGCCGCTCTTCGGCGGGGCGGCGGGCGGGCCCCACGCCCCGGACCCGGAGGCGCCCGAGCCCGTCTACGACCCCGCCGTCGACCGCCTCGCGAGCGGCCCGCCGGTCGCCCTGTCGGCGGCCGGAGACGACCCGCCCCTGGAGCGCCTGCGGGAGCTCCTGCCGGCCATCGAAGCGGCCCGCGATCTCGACGACTGGGGCCGCTCGGAGCGGGTCATGGCGCTCGCCGACCCGCTGCTGAACTTCTACTACCGCTACTGGTTCCGGGTCGAGGCCGAGGGGATCGAGAACGTGCCCGCCACCGGCGGCGCCCTGCTCGCCGGCAACCACGCCGGTGCCCTGCCCCCGGACGCGCCGATGATCATGCAGGCGCTGCGCAACGAGCACCCCGCCTCCCGCCGCCTCTACATGCTCGGCGAGCACTGGCTGAAGGGATACCCCGCGGTCGGGATGCTCGCCAACAAGCTCGGCGTGATCGGGGCCCACCCGGCGAACGCGCAGCGTCTGCTCGCCGAGGAGGGGGAGCTGGCGCTGGTCTTCCCGGAGGGCATGCGGGGCAGCGGCAAGGTGCTCTGGCAGCGCTACCGGCTGCGCCGCTTCGGCCGCGGCGGGTTCGTCCGCACGGCGCTGCGGGCCCGCGTCCCGATCGTCCCGGTGGCGCTGATCGGGGGCGAGGAGGCGATGCCGATCTTCGCCCACCTCCGCACCCTGCAGCGGCTCACCGGGCTGATCTACGCACCGCTCAACCACGCCTTCCCGCTCTTCGGTCCGCTGGCCGGCTTCATGCACCTGCCGGCCAAGTTCCGGATCCGCTTCCTCGACCCGATCGACATCGGCGAGCTGGACCCCGCCGCCGCCGCGGACCCGGCGACGGTGCAGCTGATCGCCGAGGAGGTGCGCGCCCGGATCCAGGACGCGCTCGACGAGATGCTGCTCGAGCGGCGCTCGGTCTGGCTCGGGTGAG
>CAZARJ010000177.1:0-4387 GCA_964487515.1 uncultured Conexibacteraceae bacterium
TGAGCACCGCCCTGCGCAGCAGCTCCGCGAAGGCGCCCGCGAGCAGGCGCCGGGAATCGAGGAGGGGCGTGGCGGCGCTCGGGCGCCCGATCGGTGCGGGCGGAGCGAGCAGGCCGGCGAGGGCGGCTGAAAGATGGGTGGCGTTCTGGCTCGGAAGCTGCTCGGCCTCGATCGCCAGCACTCGTGCCGTGGCGGGGTCCGCGGCGAGGAGCCCGGCGAGGCCGATCAGCCGCGCGGGCTGGGAGGCATCGGGGGCGAGCTCTTCCTGCAGGCGCTCGCTGAGCCCGGCTATGAGGCTCTCGCAGGCGGCTGAGAAGCACTCCGCCTTGCCCTTGAAGTGGCGGTAGAAGGAGGGGTAGGAGACATGGGCCCGCTTGATCACGTCCGCCAGGCGCACCGAGGCGTAGCCATGCTCGGCGACGAGGCCGAGCATCGCCTCGACGATCCGGCCCCGGGCCGAGGTCTTGGAGCCGTAGCGCTCGGTGAGCGTTGCCTCGAGCGTCGCGAGGATCGGGGCCGCCCAGCTCTGCTCTTCCTCGGCGGCGATCCGCAGCTCGGACTCGATCTCGCCCAGGCGGGGGCCGGTGGCCTCCGCCAGGCACGAGCGCTTGTCGGCGAAGTGGGTGTAGAAGGTCTCGCGGCTCACGCCCGCGGCCTGGGCGATGTCGCCGGCCCGGAGCGCCTCGTAGCCGCGGGCGGTGGCGAGCTCGCGGGCGGCGGCGAGCATCTGGGCGCGTGCGGGGCGGTCGCGCAGGCGAGACATCTGATCGGCTCGCTCGAGGGCTGTGCGGGAGCGCTTGGCCATGGTGGTCAGGCGCGCTCCCCGCTCACGTTGCCACGCCCATCGAATACCGCTTTGTCAAGCGCTCTGCGTCTCGCGAGATGCTTCTCCTGAGCGGTGTGGAGCGAGCCCCGCCGGCGCCGGATTGCGCGGGTGGGTGTCTCTACTGCGAGTGCAAGGCCCGAGAACTTGTTATCGAAGTTCTCGCCCTACATAAATGGCTTGGTCAAGCGGGATCAGATGCAAAAGCGACGCTGACTGATCGTGCGGGACCGTGCTGCGCGAGGCCGCCTGAGGCTCGCATCTCGGCCCCCGGTTTGAGTGCGCTCGGCGGCGAAAATCCCCCGCTCGATTGGGGCTCTGCCAACCGATCTCACATTCCCTCTTGCGCTTTGCAGATGGATGTGTTTATGATGCTCCCGCGCTTCGGAGCGGCCTCTCCACGGCACGCCCAGCGCAGGGAGATGAGGAGTCACAGAAGCAACACCCACTCGCGTACGGCGGCGTCAGCTTCGGCGTCCGCTGGACATCCGGGCCCCGGCGGCCCGACCGTGCCGGGCTCCTCCTCCACCGCAAGCGCGGTCGGCATGGGAAGCCGGATCGCGGTGGGCGAGAACTTCGATAACAAGTAATCGGGCCTCGACACCGGCCGATGGCGAGTCGGCGGGGTCTACGATCCTCCCATGCGCATTCCGGAGCTTCTCGGTGGGCCGGAGCCCTGCTTCTCGTTCGAGTTCTATCCGCCGAAGACGGAGGCCGGTGTCGATGAGCTGTTCGCCGCCGTCGCGGACCTGAACCGGCTCGGGCCGAGCTTCGTCTCCGTCACCTACGGGGCCGCCGGATCGACCCGCGAGGGCACGGTCGAGGTGACGACGCGGATCAAGCGCGAGCACGGGATCGAGACGATGGCGCACCTGAGCTGCGTCGGGGAGACGCTCGAGGGCCTGGAGGCGATCCTCGACCGCCTCGCCGACGCCGGGATCGAGAACGTGCTCGCCCTGCGCGGCGACCCGCCCCGGGGGCAGGCGGACTTCAGGCCGGCGCCGGGCGGGCTGCGCAGCTCGGCCGAGCTGGCCGCCTTCATCCGCGGTCGCGAGCGCAGCCAGGGCTTCGGGCTCGGCGCCTCCTGCTTTCCGGAGATCCATCCCGAGGCCGCCTCCCCCGAGGCCGACATCGACTTCCTGCGCGAGAAGGTCGCCGCGGGGGCGGAGTTTCTGATCAGCCAGCTCTTCTTCGACAACGCGGTCTACTTCCGCTGGCTCGCGCAGGCGCGGGAGGCGGGGATCGGGGTCCCGATCATCCCGGGAATCCTGCCGATCATCTCCCGCGCCGGGCTGCATCGCTTCTGCGCCGTCTGCGAGGCGGACATCCCCGAGCCGCTCGACGAGCAGCTCGCCGCGCTGGACGGCGACGAGGCCGCCGAGCGGGCCTTCGGGATCGCCTACGCGGCCCGGCAGTGCGAGGAGCTGCTCGCCGCCGGAGCGCCGGGGATCCACTTCTTCGTCCTCAACCGGGCGGCGTCGGTGCGGGCGATCCTCGGGGCGCTGCTGGCGGCGCGGCCGTGGGAGCGGGCGCCGGAGAGCAGCGTGGCGTCCGATCCCCAGTGGCTGCGGGCGCTGGCGGGGGCGAGCGGGATCCCGGGGGCCCGGCGGGCGGAGGGCCTCGCCGGGCCGGCGGGGGGCGGCGCGTGATCTCCGCCCAGGAGCCGGGCCGGCCGGGGAGCTTCGCGCTCGGGACGGAGCGGATCGGCTACGCCGAGCACGGGCCCAGCGAGGGCGTGCCGCTGGTGCTCACCCACGGATTGCTGATGAACCGGCGGATGTATGACGGGCTGGCGCCGGCGCTGGCCAAGCACGGGCACCGGGTGGTCTGCATCGATCTGCTCGGGCACGGCGCCTCGAGCGCGCCGGTCGAGCTGAGCAACTACTCGATGACCGCCTTCGGCGAGCAGGTCGTGGCGCTGCTCGACCACCTCGGGGTCGAGCGGGCCGTCGTCGGCGGCACCTCGCTGGGGGCCAACGTGGCGCTCGAGCTCGGCGTCGCCCACCCGGAGCGGGCGGCGGGGCTGTTCGTCGAGATGCCGGTGCTCGAGGACGCGCTGGTCGCCGTGGCGGTCGCCTTCACCCCGGTCCTCTTCGCCGCCCAGCTCGGCCGGCCCGTGCTCGGCCTGCTCGGCGCCGCCATGCGCCGGGTGCCGCGCAGCAACCTGCTGCTCGACATCGGCCTCGACTGGCTGCGCCGCGATCCGAGCACCTCGGCGCGCGTGCTCCAGGGGCTGCTGCTGGGGCGCACCTGCCCGCCCCGGGAGCTGCGGCGCGAGATCGACGCGCCGACGCTGATCGTCGGCCACCCCTCCGACCCGATCCACCCCTTCAACGACGCCGACGTGCTCGCCCGCGAGATGCCGCACGGGCGCCTCGTCAACGCCCGCTCGATCCTCGAGTGGCGCCTCTCCCCGCGCCGGCTGACCGGCGAGCTGCGCCGCTTCCTGGACGAGGTGGCGGAGCTGGAGAGCGAACGCCCCCTCGCCGCCTGAGCCGCGGCGGGCAGCGCCGGCCCACTCGAGGCCCGAAGTCGTCCACGCTCACCAGCCGGCCGGAGCGATGGAGGCAACGGCGCTGCGCTGGGAGCGGCTGAGCGAGCCCTCCAGCCTCCGCAGCTCGAGCGCATCGTTGACCGCGCGCAAGAAGGCGCTGTCCTCGGTGTCCGGGAGAGGCTGCCCGAGAGTCTCGGCGAACCACCGCGCGACGTCCGCCCAGCGCCAGGCCTTCGTTCGGGCGTCGAGGCGGCCGGCGGCCGGCGGGAATCCACCGGGTCCGCGTCGTCCGATCACGAGCAGACGGACGCTCTCCGGGGTGCGGCCCGCCCGCTTGGCGATTGCGGACATGGTGGCCAGATCGTCGTCCTCGACACCGAGGATCTGCAGATCCGGCACGACCTCTTGAAGCTCGGTGATCGCGGGCGGCAGAGCCGCGGTCAGGCTTGTCGAAATCCTGTCGAACTCGAGCAAGAACGAGCCGTCCCGGTCGGGGCCCATCAACGACGCGTCGTCGATCGATTCGTAGATCAGGGTCGCTAGCTCGTCCCGATCCGATCCCGGCACCAAGAATCGCAATGTGAATGTGAAGTGGTCCATCAGATCCTGTGCGAGCAGCGTGCGATAAATCGCGCAATCCTCCTCGCCTCATTGTCAGCGCTCCGGGGGGAGCCATTTACGGAAAAGGGCGGACAGCTGTCTCGCCGCCCACCGGGGCAATAGATGACTCCCCAGTAGCCGCGACCCGTCTCCACTCTGAATGCCTCCTTCTCAGCTCTCCGTAAGACCGCCTCGACTTGCTTCTTCGGGTGCTTCGCTCGCACTATAGCGCCGGTGTTGGCGGCTCACAACAGGGCAGGTCGTGATCGCGTGAAATCCGCATGGTCGGCATCGCTAATCCCAGGCGCTGGCCTTCCGCCCCCCCGGGCTCCGCGACCGGGCAGAGTGGCGAGCTGACAGGCCGGGGGCCGCGGTTCGGTAGCTTTCCCGCGCGATGGGCTCCCGGGAAGATGAGAAGGATCGCCGGCGGGCCGAGCGGCTCGAGGCTGAGCAGCGGGAGTCGAGCGGGG
>CAZARJ010000178.1:0-4371 GCA_964487515.1 uncultured Conexibacteraceae bacterium
CCTTCTCCTCGAGGTAGTCGATGACCTCCTGAGCGCTCTGCTCGGGGGTCTTGCCCTCGGTCTCGAGCTTGATCTCCGGGTTCTCCGGCGGCTCGTAGGGGTCGGAGACGCCCGTGAACTCGGGGATCTCGCCCGAGCGGGCCTTCGCGTAGAGGCCCTTGACGTCGCGTGCCTCGCAGGCCTCCAGGGAGGTGGCCACGTAGACCTCGATCATGCGGCCGTCCATCAGCTCGCGCGCCTCGTCGCGGATCGCCCGGTAGGGGGAGATCGCGGCGGTGATCACCGGCGTGCCGTGCTTCGAGAGCAGGTCGGCGACGAAGGCGATGCGCCGGATGTTGGTGTCGCGGTCCTCCTTCGAGAAGCCGAGGCCCTTGGAGAGGTTCTCGCGCACGACGTCGCCGTCGAGCACCTCGAGCGGGATCTCGCGCGCGGCGAACTCCTTGACGAGGACGTCGGAGATCGTCGTCTTGCCGGCCCCGGAGAGCCCGGTGAACCAGATCGTGAAGCCCTTGTGGTCTGCCATTTCCGTCTCGTGTCTCCTTGCTGCGTTCTGCTGCGTTGTCTAGTTGGCGTAAGCGTCGATGAGGATCTTGGCGACCTCGGGGCGGGAGAACTCCGGCGGCGGGGTCTCGCCGTTGCCGAGCATCTCGCGCACCTTGGTCCCGGAGAGGAAGAGCCGATCCTCGGCCTCGTGCGGGCAGGTCTTGTTGGAGCCCATCCCCTCGCACTTGTGGCACCAGAAGGTGTGCTCGAACTTGAACGGCCGGATGCCGAGCTTGTCGATGTCGATCTCGTCGAACAGAGCCTGCGCGTCGTAGGTGCCGTAGTAGTCGCCGACCCCGGCGTGGTCGCGGCCGACGATGAAGTGCGTGGCGCCGTAGTTGCGCCGCACCAGCGCGTGGAAGATCGCCTCGCGCGGGCCCGCGTAGCGCATCGCCGCGGGGTTCACCCCGAGGATCACGCGGTCGTGCGGGTAGTAGTTCTCCATCAGGATCTCGTAGCACTTCATCCGCACGTCGGCGGGGATGTCGCCCTTCTTCGTCTCCCCGATCAGCGGGTGGATGAAGAGCCCGTCGCAGACCTCGAGCGCCGCCTTGGTCAGGTACTCGTGGGCGCGGTGGATCGGGTTGCGGGTCTGGAAGGCGACGATCCGCTTCCAGCCCCGGTCGGCGAACTCCCTGCGCGACTGCTCGGGGGTGAAGTAGCGGCGCATGAACGCCTCCTCGTGATCGGGGAGCGCGTCGGCCTCGATCTCGCCGGCCAGGCAGCGGGTGCCCTCGGCGCGGATCGCGGCGACCCCGGGGTGCGCGTCCTCGGTCGTCCGGTAGACGTTCTCGGCCTCGTGGTCGATGTCGCGCTCGAAGACCTCCGAGATGCGAATCCGGCCCAGGGCCTTGCCGTTGTCGGCGCTGAGCTCGACGACGTCGCCCTCCTTGGCGTCCAGGTCGGTCGCCAGGGTGACCGGGATCGGCCAGACCTCGGCGCCGTCGGCGAGGGTCATGCTCTCGACGCTGGAGCGCCAGTCGTCGGAGCCCATGAAGCCCTTCAGGGGCGCGAAGCCGCCGTTGGCGAGCATCTCGAAGTCGGCGGTCTGGCGGGCGGAGAGGGTCAGTTTCTTGTCGCTCATTACGTTGCAGGCTCCTCTATGGGTCTGGACTCAAACGGTCTTTGTCGGCGGGCCCCGGCGCGGGCTGGGCTACCCGGTGGGCGGCCGGCCGCTATCCGTGCAGCCCGCACTCGGTCTTGTGGGCGTCAGCCCAGCGTCCCGAGCGTGGATGCCCGCCGGCTCCGGGAGGACGGGTGCAGTGCGTGCAGCCGATCGACGGATAGCCGGCGTCGTGAAGCGGGTTGTATGGGATCCGGTGCTCATTGACGTAGTCCCAGACCTGGGCCTCGGTCCAGTCCGCCAGGGGGTTGAGCTTCCAGAGCCCGAACCGCTTGTCCCAACCGAACTTGACCGCCGCCGCGCGGGTCTGGGAGTCCTCGCGGCGCACTCCCGACACCCAGCAATCGACTCCGGTGAGCGCCTCGCGCATCGGCTCGACCTTGCGGATCCCGCAGCAGGCGTCGGGTTGGCGGTCCCACAGGCTATCGCCGTAGAGCTGCGCCTGCTCGGCGAGGGGGATGCCCGCGAAGCGGCGGAACTCGATTCCGTAGCGGGCGGCGAGCGCGTCGCGGGTCGCGTAGGTCTCCTCGAACAGCAGTCCGGTGTCGAGATAGAAGAAGTCGGCGTCGGGCTGGATCCGGTGCGCGATGTCGATCGTCACCGAGCTCGTCTTCTGGAACGAGCAGGCGAAGCGCAGCCGGGGATGGAACGTCTCGACCGCCCAGGCGATCGTCTCGCCGGCGCTGAGCGGCTCCAGCGCCTCGTTCACCTCACGCGGGTCGATCGGCTCCCCGGAGCTCGTGGACAGCGACGCCGCCTGGGGCTCGGGCGCGCCGCGATGCGGGACCCGCTCGACCTCGATCGGGGGGAGGGCGGCGCCCGGCGGCATCACCGGCCGCTCTCGGGGCGCCGGGTCCGGGTCCGGCGCCGCCGGGGGAGGGGGTGGGAGCTCAGATCGCGCACTCACCCTCTCCCCGGACGACCTTGTACGGCTCGCGCCGGTTCCAGTCGACGAACTGGAGCATGTTCTCGAGGCTGAACTCCGCCGGCAGCGCGAGGTCGCGCACCTCGTCCTCGAAGCGGCCCGTCCCGACCCGGCCCGCGAAGTCCTCGAAGGGCTCCTCCGGCTCGCGCTCGGCCTCGTACATGCGCAGCCAGCGCTCGACCGCGTCCGGCACGCGCTTGGCGGGCAGGCGCAGCTTCAGTCGCGTCCCGAAGGCGACCTCGCCGTCGCGCGCGACCCCGCCGACGTGGGGGATGTAGGCGGGCATCTGCCGGTCGCCGACCTTGATCGAGGCGCCGTAGAAGCCGATCGTGCCGATGTGGTGCTGGCCGCAGCCGTTCGGGCAGCCGCTCATCTTCAGGTGGATGCGGCGGGTCAGCGGGTCGGTGATCCCCATCGACTCGACCCGCTCCTGGAGGGCCCGGTTGAGCCCCATCGAGGAGGTGATCCCGAGCTTGCAGGAGTCGGTGCCGGGGCAGGAGACGACGTCGGTGATCGTGTCCGCGCCCGCGTCGGCCAGGCCGAGGCCGCGCAGCGCCGCGTAGACGTCGTGCAGCGACTCGTTGCGGACCCAGCGCAGGACCAGGTTCTGATCGACCGTGGTGCGGGCGTTGCCGCCGCAGAAGTCGCGCATGATCCGGCCCAGGCCGCGGAACTGCTCCGGGGTCAGATCGCCGCGCGTGATCTTCACGTGCACGGTCGAGAAGCCCTCCTGCCGCTGGGGGTCGACGTTGTCGGCGCAGAAGGCGTCGAACTCGGAGCGGTCGCCGTTCGGCGAGCCCGCCGTCGCGGGGCGGGGCGGGGCCGCGCCCTCCTCGTCGCGGTCGGGGAGCAGGCGCTCGACGCTGAAGTCGCGCTCGGCGACCCACTCGCCCTCGAGCTCGCGGTCGACCATCTCCCGGAACGCGTCGATTCCGATCTTGTCGACCAGGACCTTGATCCGGGCGCGGGCCCGGTTCGGGCGCAGCCAGCTCTGGCGGTCGAAGATCCGCAGCACCGCCTCGGTGACCCGGAGGAACTCGCCGTCGGCGGCGCTCACGAACCCGTAGAGCGTCTGCGCGGTGCGGGGCATGATCGCGGTGCCGCCGCCGACCCGGATCTCGAACCCCTCGACCCCGTCCTGCACCCGGGCGATGAAGCCGATGTCGTGGATGCGGCTGATCGCCCGGTCCGCGGGGGAACCGGAGAAGGACGTCTTCACCTTGCGCGGCATGAGCTGCGTCGTCGGGTGGCGGACGAAGTAGCGCACGTAGGCGGTCGCGTAGCCGGTGGGGTCGAAGAGCTCGTCCGCGGCGACGCCCGCCCACGGGTCACCCGTCACGTTGCGCATCGTGTTGCCGCAGCCCTCGCGGCTGGACAGGCCCGCGGCGGAGATCTCGCGGATCAGCTTCGCCGCGTCGGGCAGCGGGATGTGGTGCATCTGCACGTTCTGGCGCGTGGTGATGTGGCCCTTGTTGAGCGGCGCGTACTTCTCGACCACGCTCGCGAAGGCGTCCATCTGATCCGGCGTGACGCCGCCCAACGGCAGCTTCACGCGGATCATCTGCACGCCGGGCTGGCGCTGCCCGTAGACGCCCTGCTTGAGGCGGAAGGCGATGAACTGGTTCTCCTCGGTCTCGCCGGAGAGGAACCTGCCGGCCTCGTCGTCGAAGTCGTCGAACTCGTCGGCGAGGATCGGGATCACGTAGCCGGGCACGTTCTCGTAGGTCTCCGGGTTCTCCCGTGAGCCCACCGGCCCCTTGCCCTTCTGGACCTTGCCCAG
>CAZARJ010000179.1:0-4325 GCA_964487515.1 uncultured Conexibacteraceae bacterium
TATTCTACCACGTCTTTTGTGATAGCTCGCTTTTCGCAGCCCGCTCTACTCGAAAAGTAGAGCTCCTCGACGAGCCGCTCCGATCGCGCTCGTCGACCGCCATCTGAAATCGGCCGGCCTCTGATACTCAAGCCAGAGGCGCCTACCGGAATCGAACCGGTGTAAACGGCTTTGCAGGCCGCTGCGTAGCCACTCCGCCAAGGCGCCAGGTGGGCTACCCGGCTGAGCTTCGACGGGCGGCGAGGGTTGGCCGGCCCCCCGGCCGGGCGTTCGTGCCCGTCAGTGCCTGATCGGCGCCTGGAAGCGCAGCCCCCGCGCGAGCGACATCGAGCTCGGCTGGGTACGCATCGTCCAGCTTAACCTGTTCCGGGGCGCCCGTCACCGGCCGCGAGGACGTCGGGGAGCACGCGCTCGACGATCGCGAGGATGCCGGCGACGATCAGCGCCCGGGTCTGCTCGCGGCTCACCGCCCGGCCCGTGAGCCAGTCGCGCAGGGCCCGCTCGACGAGCCCGACCACGGCGCGCATCGCCAGCAGGGCCTCGGGCGGGAGCTCCTCGGTCCCGAGGTGGTTGGCGAGCATCCGCCGGGCGACGCGGTCGCGGAGCTCGTCTTGGAGCGCCTCCAGGTCCGGGTCGCCGATCGGGCCCGACCCGAGGAAGATCAGCGCGCTCTCGCGGCTGCGCTCGAGCAGGTCCAGCCACGAGTCGACGTTGGCCTCCACCATCTGCGCGGTCGGCAGATCGCCGAGATCGGTCCGGACCGCGCGCGGCGTGCGGGCGACGATCTCCCGCGCGACGGCCAGAAACAGGCCGCGCTTGTCGCCGAAGTAGTGGTTGACGAGCGCCCGGCTCGCTTCCGCCTCACGGGCGATCTCGTCCACCTGGACCTCGTCGTAGGGACGGGCGGCGAAGGCGCGCAGGGCGACGGACAGGATCTGCTCGCGCCGCACGGCCGGGTCGAGGCGGCGGCGGGTCAAGTTGGGCCTTGCGCATCGGGAGCCACTTCGGGTATAGCTTACTGGCGCGCGTCAATAAGCACGGCGGCGCATCCCCACGCAACACGACCTGGAGCAACCGATGACGCCGACCACGCGATCCCGCCTCCCCCTCCCTGCCCTGCTTCTCGCCCTCGGAGCGATCCTCGCGATCGGCCCGGCGAGCGCCGAAGGCGCGCGCACCGCCGGCACGGTCCTCGCCGACGGCGATGCGGTCGCGGGAGCGCGCGTCATCGTTCGCGCGGCCACCCCGCACGGCGGCGAGCGGCTCGCCGTGACCCGGGCCGACGACCGGGGGCGCTTCCGGGTCCGCTACCGCCGTCCGGAGGGACGCGCGGTGATCTACGCGGTTGCGGTCGGCGGCCACGTCTCCGCGAGGCGGGACCTGCGCCTGCTCGCGGTCGCCGACCCGGGCCGCCGCACCGTGCGCAAGCTGGCGATCAACGAGCTGACTACGGTCGCCGGCGTCTACTCGCTGTCGCGCTTTCTGCGCGGCTCGAGGCTGCGCGGCGCCTGGCCGGGCCTGCCGAACGCCGCCGCCACCGTCCCGGGGCTCGTGGACCCGGCGCGCGGCGTCGCCGGCGAGGCGATCTCCAACCCGCCGAACGGCACCGAGACCGACAGCCTCGCAACCCTGCGCACGCTGGCCTCGATCCTCGGTGGATGCGCGGGCGGCTCCCAGGCGGACTGCCGGAAGCTGCTGCGGGCCACCGAGCCGCCGCGCGGCCAGCGTCCCGGCAACACGCTCGCGGCGATGCACGCGATCGCGCGCAACCCGACGAACAACGTCCGGCGGATCTTCGACCTGCCGCGCGCCGCCGCCTACGGGCCGACGCTGCCCGAGGCGCCGGCCTCCTGGGTGCTGACGATCAAGCACACCGACGGCGGCTACGACGGCCCGGGGCGGATGGCCTTCGACTCCCGCGGCAACATCTGGGTGACCAACAACTTCGAGCCACCGGGGCTCGAGCCCGGGCTCGGCGTGATCTCGCTCGACCCCGCCGGCCACCCGCGCAACGGCAGCCCGGTGACCGGGGGCGGCATCAAGGGCAACTGGTGGGGGATCGCGGTGGACGAGCGCGACCGGGTCTGGCTCAGCAACTTCACCGGCGACGACCCGCATGAGTTCTACAGCCCGCAGTTCAAGGGCGGGCGCGCCGCGTCGCTGTTCACGCGCGCCGGACGGGCCCTCTCCCCCGCGCATGGGTTCCTGGCCGGCAAGCTGCGCGCGCCCCAGGGCATCGCCGTGGACCAGGACGGCGACGTGCTGATCGCCAACCACGGCAACGGGACCGTGACCAGATATCCCGGCGGCAGGCCCGGCCAGGCGGAGGTGATCTCCGGCGGCGGCCTCTACAACCCGTTCACGATCGCCGTCGACGCGCGCGGCGGCGCCTGGGTCGACAACGGCTCCCTCGACGGCTCCGTGGACGGGTCGCTGAGCTACATCACACCGCGCGGGAAGGCCCGGGGCCCGTTCGGGATCGAGCACATGCGCTCGCCCCAGGGAATGGCGATCGACTCCGCCGGCAACCTCTGGGTGGCGAGCCTGATCGACAGCAACGTCACCTGGATCAGCCCCAAGGGCCGGGTCAAGGGCCAGTTCCGGGCGCCGAGCATCGAGGGCGCCTGGGGCGTCGCCGTCGACGGGGCCGACAACGTCTGGGTGGCGAGCTTCCTGGGCCAGAAGGTCTCGCTGCTCTGCGGGCGGCGGACTCGGTCCTGCCCGCCCGGGACCGAGACAGGCGAGCCGATCTCACCGCCCCTGGAGGGCTTCACGAACGGCGGCCAGCAGCACATCACCGCGGTCCAGGTCGACCAGTCCGGGAACGTCTGGGCGGCGAACAACTGGGCCCAGATCTCGCCCACGGTGGGCGGCGACGGCCTGGTCGAGTACATCGGCGCCGCGCCCCCGGTCCGCACGCCGCTGATCGGCCCCCCGCGCCGGCCGCGCGGCTGAGCGCGGACGGGTAGATTCCGCGCGTGGCTGTTCACCGTGCGCCGGCGCCGAGCGGCCTCGCCTACCGGGAGGCCCGTCCCGCCGCGGACGCCCATCCCACGCCCGTGCTCTGCGTGCACGGGTTTCCCGAGACCTCCTACATGTGGCGGGAGCTGCTCGGTGCGCTCGCTGCCGAGGGCCGGCGCGCGGTGGCGCCCGACCTGCCCGGCTTCGGCGACTCCCCGGCCGACCCGCCGGGCACCTGGGAGCGGCACGTCGAGGCGCTCGACGGCCTCGCCGACGCCCTGGCGCTGCCGCCGGTCGTGCTCGTCGTCCACGACTGGGGCGGGCTGATCGGGCTGCGCTGGGCGTGTGAGCATCCGGAGCGGATCGCCGGGCTGGTGATCAGCGACACGGGCTTCTTCGCCGACGCCGAGTGGCACGCGATGGCGAAGACGATGCGCACCCCCGGCGAGGGCGAGGAGATGCTCGCCGCCCTGACCCGCGAGACCTTCGGCCAGATGCTCACCGCGGTCTCCGCGGGCATGGAGGACTCCGCGATCGACGAGTACTGGCGCGCGCTGGGGACCGAGGCCGGGCAGCGCGCCGCGCTGGAGCTCTACCGCTCCGGGGACTTCGGCAAGCTCGCTCCCTACGAGGGCGAGCTCGGCCGGCTCGGCGTCCCGGCGCTGATCCTCTGGGGCGAGGACGATCCCTTCGCGCCGACCGCCGGCGCGCGGCGGTTTCGGGAGCGGATCCCTGGCTCCGAGCTGGAGATCGTCGAAGGGGCCGGGCACTTCGTCTACGCCGACGCCCCGGCCCGCTGCGCCACGGCGATCATCGACTTCCTGGCCGACGCCTGAGCCCGGCCCCGAAGGACCCCTCGCATCTGGGCCGGATCGGGCCCGGATGCCCCCCCCGAGCGCGGCTTCGGCTCGGGGCCCGGCCCGCAGGAGCGGGAGCAATCGGCTCAGTACGGCGCGCCGACGGCCTTCGCCCAGGCGGGGTCGACGTGCAGGCTGCCGTCCGCTCCGGCCCGCGCGATCACGACCGTGGCGGGATCCCGGTTGCCGGTCTCGGGGGCGATCGTGACCGACCCGGTCCAGCCCTCCCAGCCGTCGGTGTTGAGCAGGGCGTCCTCGAGCGCGGCGGCGTCGGTCCCTCCGGCCTGCTCGACGCCATCGGCGAGGAGGTTCAGCGAGTCGTACGTGTACGGGCTCCAGGTGCCCGGCTCCTCGCCGAGCTCCGCGCGGTAATCCGCCACCTTGTCCGCGGACCCCTTGAAGTCGCTGGGAGCGGGAACGCCGACGACCGGGCAGTCGCGGGCGGCCTCGATGCCGGCGGTCTCGACGAAGCCGGTGTCGTAGGAGCCGTAGTCGGCGACGCACTGG
>CAZARJ010000180.1:0-4311 GCA_964487515.1 uncultured Conexibacteraceae bacterium
CCCATGCTGCGTCCGAGGATCTCCTTCATGATCTCGTCGGTGCCGCCGCCGATCGGGCCCAGGCGGGCGTCGCGGAGGGCGCGCTCGACCCCGTACTCGCGCATGTAGCCGTAGCCGCCGTGGACCTGGACCGCGGCGTCGGCGACCTCGACCGCGGCTCGCTGGGTGAAGAGCTTCGCCGCCGTCACCTCGCGCAGCGCGTCCTCGCCGGCGGCGAAGCGGCGCAGGGCGGCGTAGGTCATCGCCCGGCCGGCCTCGAGCCTGGTCGCCATCTCGGCGACCGTGTGGCGGATCGCCTGCAGGCTGCCGATCGGGCGGCCGAAGGCGTGCCGCTCGCCGGCGTAGGCGACCGTGCGGCGCAGGCACCAGTCCATCCCGCCGACCGCGCCGAGCGCCATCAAGAGCCGCTCCCACTGGAAGTTGGCCATGATCAGCTTGAAGCCCTCGTGCTCGGCGCCGAGCAGGTTTTCGGCCGGCACCTCGACGTCCGTGAAGCGCAGCTCGGCCGTGTCGGAGGCGTGCCAGCCCAGCTTCTCCAGCTTGCCCGCGACCTCGTAGCCGGGCATCTCCCGCTCCAGGATCAGGAAGGAGATCCCGCCGTGGCCGCCCTCCTCGGTGGTCCGCACCGCGCAGACGAGGAAGTCGGCGCGGACGCCGTTGGTGATGAACGTCTTCGCCCCGTTCACGACCCAGCCGCCGGCGACGGCGCGCGCCGTCGTGCGGATCGAGGCCACGTCGGAGCCCGCCCCGGGCTCGGTGATGCCCAGCGCCCCGATCTTCTGCCCGGCGATCGCGGGGCGCAGGAAGCGCTCCTGCTGCTCGCCGGTGCCGAAGGTCCAGATCGGCGGCGTCGCGATCCCCGTCTGCGCGCCGAGCCCCGCGGCCACCCCGCCCGAGGCCCCGGCCGCCGCCAGCTCCTCGACCCAGACCGCGTCGTGGACGTGGTCGCCGCCCTGCCCGCCGAGGCTCTCGGGGTACTTGAGCCCGAGGAAGCCGAGCTCCGCCGCCCGCGTGAAGAGCTCGCGTGGGAACTCGCGCCGCTCCTCCCAGGCGTCCTGCTCGGGGAGGATCTCCTCGCTCACCCAGCGCCGCACGGTGGCCCGGAGGTCCTCGTGCTCCGCTCCGAATGGCGGTAGCGGTGCCCGCGCCCCCGTGTCCTTGACCACGCTCACCGCGGGGACGCTAGACGACTGACCGCAACCCGGCGCAGGCCACGTAGCTCGATTCCGGAAAGCTTCGCTCCCAGCGGCGTTTCTCAACATCGGGGCCCGGGTGAGCCGGAATGGGGAGGCCAGCGGGGGAGTGAGGGCTCGCCAGTCCACCGGCCGGGAAGGATTTCCCGCCGACTGCGCCGCTCCGGTGCTAGAAATGCCCCGGCAGGCGGCCATGCGGTCGCGGACGAGGAGAGGAGGAGCGGATGCTCGCCGGGTTCAAGGACTTCATCTCGCGTGGCAACGTGGTCGAGCTTGCCGTCGCGGTCGTCATCGGAGCCGCCTTCGGAGCGGTGATCACCTCGCTGGTGTCGGATCTGCTCACCCCGCTGATCGCGGCGATCTTCGGCGAGCAGGACTTCAGCGGCCTGACCTTCACGCTCAACGGTTCCGAGTTCCGCTACGGCAGCTTCATCAACGCGCTCTTCTCGTTTCTGACCATCGCCGCGGCGATCTACTTCGTCGTCGTCCTGCCGCTGACGAAGCTCGAGGAGCGGCGCAAGGCGGGGGCCGATCCCGACTTCCGCGAGTGCCCGCAGTGCCTGAGCGAGATCCCCTACGCCGCGCGGCGCTGCCCGAGCTGCACGAGCGAGGTGCCCCCGCCGGCCGCCGCCGTGTAGGGGGTTCGTCGGGCGTCGCCCGCGCGGGCGGTCAGCCGAGCATCACCCGCAGGCGCTCCAGCAGGGCGCCCGCGTCGAACGGCTTCTCGATGAAGCCGACCCCGCCCGCGGTCGCGCCGAGCTCGGCCGGCGGCGGATCGTCGCTGTAGCCGGACATGAACAGCACGTGCAGGCCGGGCCGCAGCGAGACCGCCCGGCGGGCGAGATCGTCGCCCCGCATGCCCGGCATCACGACGTCGGCGAGCAGCAGGTCGAAGTCGGCCCCGGGGTCGTCGAGGGCCTCCAGCGCCTCGGCACCGCCGCTCACCGCGCGGACGCTGTAGCCGGCGCCCTCCAGGATCCGCTCCGCGACGCGGCGAACGGCGTCGTCGTCCTCGGCCACGAGCACCGACTCGCCGCGCCCCGCCGGGGCGGCCTGCGTTGGCTGCGTCGCCTGCACACGGTCGCCGGGGCTCGCCGGCAGGTGGATCTCGAAGCTCGTCCCGGCGCCCGGCTCGGAGGAGAGGTCGATCATCCCCCGCGCCTGGGTGACGATCGAGTAGACGCTGGCCAGCCCCAGGCCGGTGCCCTCGCCGGACGGCTTGGTCGTGAACAGCGGCTCGAAGGCGCGCGCGGCGACCTCGGCGTCCATGCCGACGCCCGTATCGCTGACCAGCAGGCGCACGAAGCGTCCCGGCTCGACCCCGGGCTGGATCTGGGTCTCGCCGGGGCCGAGCTCGACGTTCTCGGTGCTGAAGCTGAGCGTGCCGCCCTCGGGCATCGCGTCGCGGGCGTTGACGGCCAGGTTGATCAGGATCTGCTCGATCCGCGCCGGGTCGTCGGCGATCGGCCACAGTCCGTCCGCGAGCCGCCGCTCGACCAGGATCTGCTCGCCGAGCGTCGAGCGCAGGAACCCGTCCAGGCCGTCGATCAGCTCGTTGAGGTCGAAGACGACCGTGGAGCCGCTCTCGCGGCGGGCGAGGATCATGAGCTGGCGCACCAGGCCCACGCCGCGCTCTGCGGCGCGCCGGATCTCCTCGATGTCGGCGCGGGCGGGGGAGCCTTCGGGGACCGATCCGGCCGCGAAGCGGGCGTAGTTGATGATCACGCCGAGGATGTTGTTGAAGTCGTGGGCGATCCCCCCGGCGAGCTGGCCGATCACCTGGAGGGGAGACTCGCCGTTCGCCGGATCCGCCGCGCCGGGACCGGCGCCCACGCCGCCGGCGCCGGGCGTCGCGCCGGTCGGGCTGCTCACCCGGGTCCCGTCGCCGCCCTCGTCGTCGGGGCGCACCGGATCGGGGACGCTCATTCGAGCAGCCCCCAGCGCATCGCGGTCGCGACGGCGGTCGCGCGGTCGTCGGCCCCGAGCTTCTCGTAGAGCCGCTGAGTGTGGGCGTCGACGGCCCTGCCGGTCAGCTCCAGCTCGGTGCCGATCCGCGCCGCCGTCCGTCCCTCCGCGAGCAGCCCGAGGATGCGCCGCTCGAGCTCGCTCAGGCTCGGCCGCCCGGCGCTCTCGCGCTGCTGGATCTCGCTCGCGATCCCGGCGCTGAACTGAGGCGCGACGACCGTCTCGCCCTCGGCCACGCTGATGATCGACCGGCAGAGCTCGGTGTGGTCGGAGGCCTTCGAGACGTAGCCGGCCGCGCCCTCGGTGATCGCCCGGTAGGCGGCCGCCGGGTCCTCGTAGCCGGTCAGCAGCAGGATCCGGGTGCGGAGCCCGTCGCGCCTCACCGCCTCGACGATCTTCAGCCCGTCCAGCCCCGGCATCCGCACATCGACGACCGCGATCCGCGGCTCGAGATCGTGGATCAGCTCCAGGGCCTCGCGGCCGTCACCGGTCGCGCCGACCAGCTCGAGCTCCTCGTGCTCGCCGATCGCGCGCTCCAAGCCCTGCCGGTAAACCGGATGATCATCGGCAACCAGCACCGTGAGCGACCCCTTCGCGTCGGCCATGCGGGGATTCTTTCAGGGGGAAAGGCGCGAACTCCGGCGAGCCCCGTCCAGGCCGTCTGGACACCCGTTGGAGGCCCCTCAAGGTTCTCGCCCGATTGCCGATCAGATACGCGGAGGCTTTCCTCCCAGGTACCGGCGCGGCGGTCCTCCGGCCGCCGCGGCCAGGTCCGATCCATACCCATCCCCCCGTCTCGACCCGCCCCATCCCGGCGGGTCGAGATGCTTAAGGCCCATTCACCGGATGCGCCCGAGCGTCTTCGGCAGCGACCCCTGCAGGGGCCGACGGAACGTCCACCGGTGCAAACCCCCGTCTGCTTGTTGAAGAAGCTGCGCCCGTCGGCCGCTGGCCCGAAGGCGGGCACTCGATGTTGGATTCCTTCGCTCCGCGCGGTGCTTTCCAACATCGAGCCCCTGCTCGGGTGGGGGCGGCGGCCGTGGCGGCCGCGGTGGCTCCGGGCGAGCGCCGGCCTACAGGCCGTAGCTGCGGCCGATGACCTCGAGCATCACCTCGTCGGCGCCGGCGCCGATCCGGTTCAGGCGCATGTCGC
>CAZARJ010000181.1:0-2158 GCA_964487515.1 uncultured Conexibacteraceae bacterium
TCACGTCGGCATACCGACGCGGATCGCCCCAGTGGCCGTTGGGCCCGGAGCGCCCGGCTGTCGGGTGCGGCATCGGCGCCTGAGGACCGTGGCGGCGTTCAGCCGGATGAGGCGTCGCCGAGCAGCTCGAGCAGGCGGTCGTGCGGGAGCGCGTGGGCGGTGATGCCATCGCGGCCGGTCATCGTCCGGGCCGCGAGCAGCGCGTTGACGATCGCCGCCTCGGTCGCCTCGGCCGCGGCATCGAACAGCGCGGTCATCAGCCGGTCGGCGAGCATCCGGACCGGCATCTCGGCCGGCGCCGTGGAGCCGATCACGTCCCGCGCCAGGCCGCGGTTGCCGGTCGAGAAGGCGAGGAAGATGTCGCCCGAGTAGTGCTCGCCCACCTCGCCCGTGCGCGCGATCCCGATCGTGGCGCGCTGGGCCAGGCGCCGGCACTGATGCGGCAGCAGCGGCGCGTCGGTGGCGAGCAGGACGATGATCGACCCGGCGCCGGGCTCGGTTGCCTCGTCGGGGCCGGGGGCGGGAACCTCGGCGTGGGTCAGCGCGCGGCCCACGCGCACCCCGTTGACCGTCAGCCGCTCGCGGCGCCCATGGTTGGCCTGCACGAGCGCGCCCACCGTGTACGGGCCCTCGTCCTTCACGTCGGCCCGGCGCGAGGCGCTGCCGATCCCGCCCTTGAGCTCGTGGCAGATCATCCCGGTCCCCCCGCCCACGGCCCCCTGCTCGACCGGGCCACCGCCCGCGCCGGCGAGCGCCCGCTCGACGTGCTCGGGGCCGACGTGCTGGCCGTCGACGTCGTTGAGCAGGCCGTCCCAGGTCTCGGCGACGACCGGCAGGCCCCAGAACAGCTCGCGCTCGCGCCGCCGGCTCTGGGCGGCGATCAGCGCGTCGTGGACGGCGCCGACGCTGTGCGTGTTCGTGAGCCCGATCGGCGCCGGGAGCGTCCCCGCCTCCTCGATCCAGTGCGAGCCGGTGAGCTCGCCGTTGCCGTTCAGGCGGTGGATCCCGGCGAAGACCGGCTCGGTCCAGATCCCCTCGTGCGGGAGGACCACCGTGACCCCGGTGCGCACCGGCCCCTCGCCGACCCGAAGCGGGCCTTCCCCGGCGACGATCGTCTCGTGCCCGACCTGGACCCCGGGGACGTCAGTGATCGCGTCGTGCGGCCCGGGCGCGAGCTCCCCGACGGTGAGCCCGATCTCGCCCGCGGTGGCCATCAGGGCCGGCCGAGCCGCTGCTTGAGATCCTCGATCACGGCGACCGGCGTCGGGTCGGCGCCGGCGCGGGCGGCGAGCTCGAGCGAGACGAGGTCGCCGAGCATCACCGACCAGAGCAGGCGCTCGGTGCGGCTGTCGCCCTCGGTCTCGACGCGGATCACGTCGTGCGCGCGGGGCGCGATCAGCTCCGCGGTCAGCTCGATGCGCCGGCGCTCGCGCGGGTGCTGGTCCTGGTCCTCGAGGAAGACCGCGGCGTAGGCGCCCGCGGGCGCGCCCTCCCAGCCGACGATCTCGTTGTGGTCGAGCTCGGGCAGGGAGTGCTCGAAGGCGGGCAGCTTCGCGTTCTCGTTGATCTGGCACTTCCAGCGGTAGCCGACCGGGACGGTCATCCCGCAGCCGTAGATCAGCGGCACGGAGCCCTCGAGGCGCTCGGCGATCTCCTCCGCGCGCGCGAGCAGCGACTCGGTTGCCGCCTCGAGGTGGACCGCGGAGCTGTCGATCTCGGTCCGGATCGCGGGGCCGGCGCAGGCCACCGCGGCGACCTCGGCGGCGATCGCGAACGTGTAGCCGACCGCGGCGCGCGGCTGCAGCCCGGCGGGCATCGGGATCACGGGGACGCCGTCGCGGCGGGCCGCCTCGGCCAGCTCGCCGCCGGTCGTGGCGACGATCCGCCGTGCGCCGACCGCCTCCGCGGCCGAGTAGCAGGCCAGGGTCTCCTCGGTGTTCCCGGAGTAGCTGGAGCAGAGGATGACGCGGTCGGGCAGCGTCCAGGCGGGCACGCCGTAGCCGCGGGCGACCTCGAGCGGGCGGCTGAGCCGGGAGCCGTGCGCGGCGGCGGCCAGATCGCCGCCGATCGCCGAGCCGCCCATGCCGCAGACGATCAGGCCGCTGGAGGAGATCGACTCGAGGCGGGCCGAGGAGACGCGCCAGAGGGCGTCGCGCAG
>CAZARJ010000181.1:2258-4281 GCA_964487515.1 uncultured Conexibacteraceae bacterium
GGCGAGCGGCGCGCTCACGCGACGAGCTCCTCGGGCTGCACGCGGGCGCCGGGCTCGAGCGCCGCGTCCGCGCTGATCTGCGCCCCCGCGCCGACCACCGCTCCCTCCGGAACGCGGGCGTCGGGCGCGACCTCGGCGCCCGCGGCGAGGATCGCGCCGCGCACCTCGGCCCCGGCGCCGATCCGCACCGCCGGGTGCAGCGCGGAGCCGCTGACCACCGCCCCCTCCCCCACCTCGACGCCCGGGCCGAGCACGACGCGCGGGCCGAGCTGCGCCCGGGCATGCACCCTGGCGCCGGTCCCGACGAAGCTCTCGCCGCCGATCACGGCGGTCGGGTCGACCGTGGCCCCGGCGTCGATGTAGCGGCCCTCGGCGTCGACGCGCTCGCCCGGCTCGGTGCGGACGCGGCGGGCGAGGATGTCCCAGCAGGCCTCCAGGTAGCGCTCCGGCGTCCCGATGTCCATCCAGTAGCCCTCCAGCCGGCGCGAGTAGAGCCCCTCGCCCACCAGCCGGGGGAAGACCTCGCGCTCGATCGAGACGTCCTGGCCGGGCGGCACCAGGTCGAGGACCTCGCGCTCGAGCACGTAGGCGCCGGCGGAGATCTCGTCGGTGTCGATCTCGGCCGGGTCGGGCTTCTCGAGGAACTCGCGGATCTCGCCGTCGGGGGCGCGGCGGACGAGCCCGTAGGAGGAGGGATCGTCGACCGGATAGAGGGCGAGCGTGGCCCGCGCGCTCCGCTCCCGGTGCAGCTCGATCAGGGCGCTCAGGTCGAGGTCGCAGAGCACGTCGCCGTTCAGGGCCAGGAAGGTCTCCTCGAGCAGGCCGGCGTCGCGGGCGAAGCGCATCGCGCCCGCGGTCCCGCGCGGCTCGGGCTCCTCGACGTAGCGCAGGTGCGGGCCGCCGGGCGATCCATCGCCGAGCACGGCGCGGATGTCGTCGGGACGGAAGCCGCAGGCCATGACGATGTCGTCGACTCCGTGCCGGGCGAGCCAGTCGATCATGTAGCCGAGGAACGGCCGGTCGACGAGCGGGATGATCGGCTTCGGCATCGTCGACGTGACCGGGCGCAGGCGCGTCCCGTGGCCGCCGACGAGGATCAGCGCCTGCATCGCAAAGCGGGTTCGTGCCGCGACATGGAGGGACGTTCTACACGTTCGGGGAGCCGGACGGCGTGCCGCTGCCCGCTCCCGGTCCGCCCGCGCCCCTCGACGCTGTGAGAGGTCACCGGCGCAGGACTATTCGGCGCCGGCGTCATCGCGCCCGTCGCGGCCGCGGCCGATCCCCTCGTAGGTGAAGCCGGCCGCGCGCAGGCGCTCGGGGTCGAGGAAGTTACGGCCGTCGACGATCAGCGGCGTGCGCATGCTGCCGGCCAGCCCGGCCCAGTCGAGCTCGGCGAACTCCGGCCACTCGGTGACGAGGACGACCGCGTCGGCGCCCTCCACGGCCTCCGCCGCCGACTCGGCGAGCTCGATCGAGGGCAGCAGCGGCGCCGCCTCGGGCCCGGCGACCGGGTCGTGGGCGACGACCGTCGCCCCCTCCCCCTCCAGGCGCGCGGAGAGCACCAGGCTGGAGGCCTCGCGCATGTCGTCGGTGTGCGGCTTGAAGGCGAGCCCGAGCAGCGCGATCCGCTTGTCGACCAGCGTCCCCAGGTGCTTGACGAGCTTGCCGATCACCCGCCGCTTCTGCAGCTCGTTCACCTCGATCACCGAGCTGAGCAGCTGGAAGTGATACCCCGAGTTCCCGGCGAGCTGCTTCAGGGCGGAGACGTCCTTGGGAAAGCATGACCCGCCGTAGCCGATTCCGGCGCGGAGGAAGGCGGGGCCGATGCGGGAGTCGAGGCCCATGCCGTTGGCGACCTCGAGGACGTCGGCGCCGACCTCCTCGCAGACGTTGGCGATCTCGTTGATGAAGGAGATCTTGGTCGCCAGGAAGGCGTTCGAGGCGAGCTTGATCATCTCGGCGCTGGCGACGTCGGTGCGGACCAGCTCGCCGCCGAGGGGCTCGTAGAGGGCGGCGACGGCGT
>CAZARJ010000182.1:0-4280 GCA_964487515.1 uncultured Conexibacteraceae bacterium
GGGCAGCTGGCGCGGGCGGCTGGCCCGCGGTCGTCCCGCCCTTCTTGGCGGCCTTCCGCGCCGCCTTCTCGCTCGCGCGCTGCTGCTTGGCGGCCTCGCGCGCCGCCTTCTGCCGCGCGCGCTCGGCGGCCCGCTGGCGCTTCTTCTCCTCGCGCTCCCGCTTGCGGCGGTCCCGCGAGCTCTCGTTCGCCGGCGGGGCGGGGAAGCCGGCGGGCTGCTGCTGCGTTCCCAACTGCGCGGCGGGCTGCTGCGGAGTGGCGGGGTGCCGGGCGGTCTGGAGGTCGGGCTGTCCCGGCTGCTGCTGGGCTCCCGCCGCGGGCTGCTGCGGCGACACGGCCGGGGCACCGGGAGCGGCACCGGGATCCGGGGCCGGGGTCTGCGGCGCGGTGCCGGTTGCGGGGGCGCTGGGATCGGTGGCGGGAGCGCCGGGCACCGGGGCACCTTGCTCCGGCGCCGGTGCGGGCTGTGCAGGCTGGCCGCCTGCCGGGCCGGCCGTCCCCTCTTGCTGCTCGTTCTCGCTCACGAAACTACCTCCGTATCCGGCTCCGCTGGTGACCATTCAACCAGGGCGCGCCCGCGCTATGCAATACCGGCGCACGCGTGAAGGCACCCGTTCACCGGTACCGGTCCTTGAGCTCGCGCTCGATGTCGCGGGCGACGTCGCGGTCTCTGATCTGGCGGCGCTTGTCGTGGGCCTGCTTGCCGCGCGCCAGGGCGATCTCCACCTTCGCGCGCGGGCCCTTGAAGTAGATCCGGGTCGGGATCAGGGTCAGCCCCTTGCGCTGCATGCGGCCGATCAGCCGCTCGATCTCCCACTTGTGCAGGAGCAGCTTGCGCGGGCGCTCGGGCTCGTGGTTGTCGCGGGCCGGGCCGTAGGGGGGGATGTGCGCGTTGCGCAGCATCATCTGGCCGTCCTCGATCGCCGCGTAGGCGTCCTCGATCCGCGCTTTGCCGTCGCGCAGCGCCTTGACCTCGGTCCCCTCCAGGACCACGCCGCACTCGAACCGCTCGACGATCTCGTAGGCGAACCGCGCGGCCCGGTTCGTCGCCACGTCGGGGCCGCGCTTGTGCTCGGGGCCGCTCACCGCCGCGCCTTCCGTCCCCGCTTCGTGGCCTTGCCGCGCTTGCCGCCCTTGCCGGCGCCTCCCTTACCGCGCTTGGCCCCGGCCGTGCCGCCACCCTTGCCGCGCTTGCCGCCGGCCGCCGCGCCCTTCGCGCGACCGCCCTTCGCCCGACCTCTCCCTGGCGGCCGCTTGCCGCCCCTGCGCGCCCCGCGGCCCGGGCCCCCGCCCGCCTGCGCCTCCGGCTCCGGGGCCAGGTCGACCCGGCCGCGCGGGGCCTCGATCGACTCCACCTGCACGCGCACGGGATCGCCGAACCCGAGCCGGCGGCCGCTGCGCAGGCCGACCAGCGCCGTCTCCACGTCGTTGATCTCGTAGCGCTCGCCGGGGATCCGGCGGGCGGGCAGAAAGCCCTCGTAGACGCTCGCCAGGGTGCCCCGGAAGCGCACGAAGGCGCCCGCCGAGACGACGCCGGAGATCTCGCCCTCGAAGACCGCCTCCGGGCCGGCCTCGAGCAGCTCCCGCTGCAGCAGGAAGGCCGCGCAGACGTCGTCGGCGTCGCGCTCGACCCGCATCGAGTCGCGCTCGCGGTCGGAGCAGTGAGCGGCCGCGGAGGCGACCTCCCCCGCCTCGGGCGCCAGCTCGTCACCGAGCGCCGCGGCGAGCAGGGCGCGATGGGCGATCAGATCCGGGTAGCGGCGGATCGGCGAGGTGAAGTGCGCGTAGGCGGGACTGCCGAGCCCGGCGTGGCCCGCGTTGCGCTCGCTGTAGCGGGCCTGCCGCAGCGCCCGCAGGACGAGCGAGGACAGGCTCTCCGCCCCGTGGCCGCGCCGCTTCGCCTCCGCCGCGACGAGCCGGCTGGCCTCCACCGCCGCGGCCCCCGCCTCGCTCGGCCCCGCGTCGGCCGCCAGGGCCGGCGTCGGCACGTCGAGCGAGGCGAGCTGCTCGATCAGGAAGGCGATCCGGGCCGGCTCCGGCTGCTCGTGGACGCGGTAGAGCGCCGGCACCCGCTTGCTCTCCAGCAGGCGCGCGACCTGCTCGTTGGTGAGGATCATGAGCTGCTCGATCAGCCGGTGGGCCTCGGTCTGGGCCACCGCGGTGGCCCCCGCGACGTCGCCTTCGGCGGTGAACTCGAACTCGGGCTCCGAGCCGTGCACCTCCAATCCCCGGTCCCCGCGCCTGCCCGCCAGCGCCGCGGCGGCGTCGCGGGCGACGGCGATCGCGTCCGCGACCGGCTCGGGCGGGCGCTCGCGCCCGGCGAAGATCCGGTCGAGGGCGTCGTAGTCGAGCCGCACGTCGGAGCGGATCACCGAGCGGAAGAAGCCCGCCGAGCGGGCCTCGCCCGCGGCGCTGAGGACGATCTCGGCGCTGACCGCGAGGCGCTCGACCCCGGGCATCAGGCTGCAGGCGTCGCTGCTCAGCGAGGCGGGCAGCATCGGGCTCACCGTGCCCGGCGCATAGGTGGAGTTGGCGCGCTCGAAGGCCTCCCGGTCGAGGCCGCCGCCGGGCCGGACGTGGGCGGCGACGTCGGCGATGTGGATCAGCAGCCGGAAGCCGTCACCCTCGCGGCGGGCGGAGACGGCGTCGTCGAAGTCGCGCGCGGTGGCCGGATCGACGGTGAAGGTCGGCTCGCCGGTCAGGTCGCGGCGCGCGCCGGCCGCCCCGTCGCGCCGGAGCTCGGCGATCGCGCGCCGCGCCTCCTCCTCGTGGCGGTCGCGGAAGGTGGGGCGCAGCCCGCGGTCGGCGAGCAGCGCGCCGACCACGTCGCGCGCGTTGTCGGCGCGACCGAGCGCCACGATCGGCTGCGCCCCGCGGCGGCCCACGCGGCAGAGCGCGATCTCCCCCGTCCGGACGCGAACCCGTCCCCGCGCCAGGTTGAGCTGCGGGCCACGGTCAAAGAGCGGCTCGCCGACCTGGAACCGGCCCCGGCGGGCGATCTGCAGGACGCGCGGGCGCGAGCCGTCCTCGGGCGTGCTCGCCCGCGCCATCAGTCCCCGCCGAGCTGCCGCGCGATGCGCTCCAGCCCCGCGTCGAGCACCTCGTCCCCGTCGCCGGGGTCGCGATCGACGACGCGCTCGTCCGGCTTCACGCCCTTGCCCAGGATCGAGGTGCCGTTCGAGGTCAGATACTCGCCCACCGTCAGATCGAGCGCGCCGCCGGCCTGTAGCGGGATCACCTCCTGGAAGACCCCCTTCCCGTAGGTGGTGGTGCCGATCACGGTCGCCAGGTCGTTCTCCTGCAGCGCCGCGGTGACGATCTCCGAGGCCGAGGCGGTGTCGCCGTCGACCAGCACCACCAGCGGCCCCAGGTCCTCGAGCGCGTTCCCGGTCGCCTCCAGCGTGCGGCGGTCGCGCGAGCGGCCCTCGATCGTCACCACCGGGCCCTCCTCTTGGAAGATCGACGCGACCAGGACCGCCTCGTCGAGCAGCCCCCCGCCGTTGCCGCGCAGGTCGAGCACGAACCCCTCCGCCCCGCGCTTGCGCAGGCGCTCGATCTCGTCGCGCAGCTCGCCGTGGGCGCCGCGGCTGAAGGTCGCGAGCTGCGCGTAGCCGATCCTCTCGCCCCCGGAGCGCTTCATCGAGCCCGCCACGGCCGGGATGCGCACCTGCGCCCGCTCGACCTCGACCGTCCGCTTGTCGCCCGTCTTGCCGTCGACCACCTCGAGCTCGACGCTCGTCCCCGGGGGCCCCTTGATCCGCGAGGCGGCGACGTTCGCGGCGACCCCCTTGAGCGACTTGCCGTCCGCGCCGACGATCAGATCGCCGACCCCGATCCGCGCGTCGCGCGCCGGCGCGCCCTCGAAGACCTGGGCGACCCGCAGGCCGCGCGGCACCTCGCTCACGGTCACCCCGATGCCCGAGAAGTGGCCCTCGGTGGAGGCCTGGAAGCGCTTGTAGGCGCGGGGGTCGAAGAAGTGGGAGAAGCGGTCCTCGTTCTCCTTGCTGATCTTGCGGACCATCCCCTCGATGGAGGCGTTCTCGAGCTCCTCGGCATCGGTCGCGCGGAAGTAGGAGTCCTCGATCACCTGCCGCGCCTCCTCGCTGCGGCTCGGCGTGCCCGCCTCCGGCAGCAGGTCCTGAAGCGGCGCCAGCGTGCTCAGCGCGACGACGGCGATCAGCGCGCCGAGCAGCAACGCGCCCAGCAGTGCGAGCGGGCGGGGTCGGCTCAAATGCGGAGGAAACGGCGCAGCGTTACCCCGCTGCCAAGCGCCGCGACCAC
>CAZARJ010000183.1:0-4262 GCA_964487515.1 uncultured Conexibacteraceae bacterium
CATCCGAGCACGGCTTTGCCTCGGTGCGGCTCACCGACATCGTCAAGGCGGCGCATGTGTCCTACCCGTCCTTCTACCGGTGCTTCGAAAGCAAGGAGCAGTGCTTCGAGGTGGCGCGGGCCGAGCTGGTCGAGAGGCTCGGCGACCGTGTCGTTGCGGCGGCAGAGCTTGCAGATGAAGCCTCGCAAGCGGCTCCGTCTGGAGCCCTCCAACTGCGGGCGCTTGCTGAGACCCTCAGCGGCGAGCGTGATATCGCACGGGTGCTTCTACTCGAGGGCGCGATACCCGCCGAGGAGGGAGGTCACGAGCTGACCGGCGCGGGCTCAAGCCCACTGACCGGGCTGATCGCGCGGCTTGCCTCCGAGGCATCCGCGGACGATCGCGACGACGATGCTGCCAACGGGACCAGGGCGCACGGCGGCGCGATCCCTAACCAGTCGATGCGGATGCTCAGCGGCGCGCTGGTGGAGGCAATGCGCACGGAGCTGCTGGCTGGTGAGGTCGATGAGATCACGACCACCGTGGACGCCCTGCTCGGAGCGCTGACGTCCGGCAACCAATCACGGCCGCGCCCAAGCTCCTCAGGCCGTCGCCGAATGGAGCGTGGCCGTCCGGGCACCCCACGCCGAAAGGCTCGATCTGCCGCGGCGGCGTAGGGTCGATCGGGGTCAGTCCCCTTCGGGCGCGCGGTGAAACCATTTCGCGCCTCAGCGTCACTGACGATCTGCCGACCCTCGCACCGACGATCTGCCGAGGTTGGCCCGCTCCTCGCCGGAGGCCGGAGGGTCCGCCTCAGGCGATGACTTCGATCTCGCAGTCGACCCCGGAGGCGCGGGCGAGCCTGCGATCAGCTGTGATCACCGGAGCGTCGAGGGCTTCAGCGAGCGCAACGTAGGCCGCGTCGTAGGTAGTCAGGTTGTCCCGCAGCTCCCAGATGCGCGGCAGCAGCGGTCGATGAGAGGCCCGGTGGAGCCGCATCACGGCCAGATCAGAGAGCGCCTGCGCCGCGCGCCGGCCGCCCAAGCCCGCGCCGCGCGCCGCGCGCCGGAGCACCGAGGCAACCTCCAGGTCGATGATCTGGGGGGCGGCCAGATCCTCGCCGCGCAGGCGGGCTCGCGCCCGGTCGCCGTCGGCTCCGTCGTCAGCGAGAGCGGGAGCCAGGACCGAGGCGTCGACGACGATCACGCGCGCTCGCGGTCAGCGCGCACCGCCTCGGCGGCGAGCTGGAAGCCGACCGCGCCACCGGCCCGCCCGCCGGCCCGAGCGAGCACCTCGTCGAGAGGCTCCTGCGCCGCATCATCGATCAACCTTTGAAGCAGATACTCCTGCAGCGATTGGCCTGCGGCAGCCGCTCGGCGTCGCAGCACGCCATGGGTCTCGGCCGGCACGTTCTTGATCTGGATGCTGGGCATCGAGGCCAGTGTAGCGCCAGATTGGCGCTATCACATGCGATATGGAGCTTACGAGCCACCGCGGGGCCCCGCCGCCCATGTCAGCCAGATCCCGCTTGCGGCTCAGTCTGGGCCTGCTCGGCGAGCTTCGCCACGAGCGCCCGGGTGCGAGTCCCGACGATGCGTGAGAGGTCGAGCGCGAGCACGATCTCCAGCCGCTCGGAGATCGTCTGCACCTCGTTGACGTCGAGCGCGCCGCGTGGAGGGATGCCGATGACCGCACTCTTGGGGGGGAAGACGGGGACGGCGTCGAAGAGGCACTCCACGGGGATCTCCCCCACGACGGCGATCGTCGCCGCGTGCAGGAGCTCGTTGGCGTCGGGGCCGACCCAGACCGGCCGCGTCCTGGCCCACCGCGAACGCTCCGGCGGCTTCAAGTCCGCCGACGAGCTCGACGAGATCCCCGGCTTCCCGGCCGATTTCCTCGCCCAGATCAAGTCCCGCCTGACGACCTGAGCGCCGCCGCACCTACGTTGATTTGAGCAGCTGGACGCCCCCGTCGTCGGCCAGCTCCGCGAGGGCTCGGTCGAAGGTGATGAGTTGCCCGGCGTGGCGCTTGGCCAGCGCGAGCAGGTGAACGTCGGTCACCTGGCGGTGGCCCGTGGGGAGGACGAGGTCGGGATCGAGCATCGAGACGTCGTCGGCGAGGAAACGGTGAGACCCAGCCGCGCGCATGGCCCTCAGCACCCCGATCGCATCGGATGCGCTGATCGCTGCCGGCAGGACCGCAGGGTTTGAAGAGACTCGAACGAAGCCACTCTCGGTGACCGGACACGTGGCCCATGCCGAGCCGGACGAGCGATGCTCGGCGAACCAGCGGGTCGACTCCCGGTGGTGCACATGCGAGTCCCATGCCAACGCCACGAGGACGTTGACGTCCAGAAGCGCCGGACCGGCCACGCCGGCTCAATCCTCGTCGAGGGCCCGGCGAACCATCTCCGGAGTGATCGGCGGAAGGCCCTCCGGAACCCGGATGATCGGGAGATCGCCTTCCACTTCGATCTGCGCGGGGGTCAGGCCTCGCCGCGCCAGGCGCGAGACGATCGTCCCGATTGACTCGCGCTCCAGCCGTGCGAGCTCGCGGGCGGCTTCGATCACGTCTTCGTCGATGTCGAGGGTGGTGCGCATGAGGTGATGCTAGCGCATCAACGCATCATCGATCTACCATTCGCAGCCACGGCGCGCAGCCACGGCGCAGGCTGCGTGTGAGGTGCCGCTCTACAGCCCGTACTTCTCCAGCAGCTTGAGCCAGACCTCGTTGCGGGTGGGGAAGACGGGGACGGCGTCGAAGAGGCGCTCCACGGGGATCTCCCCGACGACGGCGATCGTCGCCGCGTGCAGGAGCTCGTTGGCGTCGGGGCCGACGAAGGTGGCACCGACGACGACGCGCCGCGCCTCGTCGATGACCAGGCGGCTGGTTCCCGGCGCTTCGCGGCCGTGGAAGGATGCGCCCGCGTTGCCCGCCGTGGGGACGTCGACGGCGCGCGCGTCGATTCCCGCCTCGCGCGCGGCGGCCAGCGTGTAGCCGACCGCGGCCAGCTCGGGATCGGTGAAGACGACGCGCGGGGAGCCGTGCGTGTCCTGGGTCGCGACGGCGTCGCCGCCGCAGATGTTGGTCACCGCCACGCGGGCCTGGTACTTGCCCATGTGGGTGAGCTGCGCGCGCCCGTTGACGTCCCCCACCGCATAGAGCCAATCGCGCCCGCCCACGCGCATCCGCTCGTCGACCTCGAGCGGTTCGCCGCCGGGGTCGATGCCGGCCGTCTCCAGGCCGAGGCCGTCGACGCGGGGGCGGCGGCCGACGGCGACCAGCAGCCGCTCGGCCCGCAGCTCCTCGCCGCCCTCGAGCCCGAGCGAGATCGGGGCATCGCCTGAGCCATCCCGCGTCGCCCGCTCGGCCTGCGTGCCCACGCGGATCGTCACCCCGCGGGCGCGCAGCCCGTCGGCGATCTCCCCGGAGGCGTACTCCTCCTCCCCGGCGAGCAGCCGGTCGGCCGCCTCCACGACCGTCACCCGCGTCCCCAGCGAGGACCAGGCCTGCGCCATCTCCACCCCGACCACGCCCCCGCCGAGGACGATCATGCTCTCCGGTGGCTCCTTCGCCGTCGTCACCTCGCGGCTCGACCAGGCTCCGGCCTCCGCCAGCCCGTCGATCGGCGGCATCGCGGCGTCGCTGCCGGTCGCGATCACCACCGCCTTGCGCGCCGCGAGCTCAGTCTCGCCGGCCAGGACCCGGCGCTCGCCGTCCAGCCGTCCCGAGCCGCGGAACAGCTCGATGTCGCGCTTCTCCAGCCAGCCGAGCTGGCCCTCGTCGTCGAGGTCGTGGATCACCTCGTCGCGCCGCGCCAGCACGGCCTGCACGTCGAGCTCGTCCCCGACCGGGACCCCGGGCTCGCGCTTCGCCTCCGCCAGCAGCGCGCCCGGACGCAGCAGCGCCTTCGACGGCATGCAGGCGTAGTAGGAGCACTCGCCGCCGACCAGCTCGCGCTCGATCAGGGCCACTGCCTCGCCCGCGTCCGCCAGCCGTCCGGCCAGCACCTGCCCGGTGGGCCCCGCCCCGATCACGACGACATCGAACTCACGCGCGGCCACGCAGCCAACATACCCGCGATCCCGGGACTCACCCGCGCCGGCTGGGGCTGGCAGACTGCGGGCAGTGGCGAAGCGCAGGAAGCGACGGCCGAAGGAGCCGCCGGCGACGGTGGACTACGTCGACCCCGACGGCAACGTGCTCACCCTCCGCGAGCGGCTCTCGCCGGGCACGATCGCGAAGCTCGGCGAGCCCCCGGCGAGCGCTGCGGCGACGGCGGA
>CAZARJ010000184.1:0-4259 GCA_964487515.1 uncultured Conexibacteraceae bacterium
CGCGTGCTGATCGTCGAGACCCACAGCGGCCTCGTCTGCGCCAACGCGGGCATCGACTCCTCCAACGTCGGCGCCGAGGGCGAGGTGCTGCTGCTGCCCGCCGACCCGGACGCCTCAGCGCGCCGGATCAGGGCAGAGCTGCGCGACGAGGGCGCCCCCGCTCCGCTCGCGGTCCTGATCGCCGACAGCTTCGGCCGGCCCTGGCGGGTCGGCCAGACCGAGGTCGCGATCGGCTGCGCGGGCCTGGCGCCGCTCGACGACTGGCGCGGCCACCACGACCGCGACGGGCGCGAGCTCGCCGCGACCCTGATCGCGACCGCCGATCAGATCGCCGCCGCCGCCGACCTGGCGCGCGACAAGGCCTCCGGAACCCCGGTCACGATCGTCCGCGGCCTCGCCCGCCACGTCACCGAGGCCGACGGCCCCGGCGCCGCCGCCCTGCAGCGCGAGGCCGCCGACGACCTCTTCCGCTGAGCCCGCCCCGGCTCTCGGCCGCTGGGCCGGATAGCGCCCACATGCGGGCGGAAGTCCATGCCACCTCGCCGTCGGGGCGACTGCTACTCGTATTCGGCGTCAACTACCCGTCGTAGCCGCGCAGGAATCTCGTATAGGTCGAAGATCAGATCATCGGCAATGCGTTCATCTGCCTCCTGTGCACTGCGCAGGTCCCCCAGCCGGGCATTGCTCGACCGCCACTCCGACTCGACGTTCTCGCGAAAGGCTCTGCTTGTCGTATCGGACTCATACCTCCGGAGACCGCGGCGAAGGACGCCAAACCAGTCATCGAACTCAGCCTCGTCGTACGCGAGGATTCTTTCCTGGCCTGGGAGCTCGCCGGGCGCTACCCCGATCGTCCCTCCCAGCCAGCGGTGAAATCCCATTCGTTCTTCGTTGATCCGCACCGCCCGACCATGGAGACGTGAGCCAAGCTCTTCGAGCTCCTCTGCACGTTTCACATCTGGGATCCGAATCGGAAGAGGAGCGATGAACTGCTTATTGGCGGAGTAGAAGTGACCGCGGAATGGGACAGACCCGCGCCGAAACACAAAGTCGAGCAAGCGGGAATTCAGAACAGGGAGGATCGTCATGATCGAAATACCTCCCTCCCTCGGGACAATGCCGTTGACGTCGACGTTGTCGAGGTAGACCAAGCCATCACCGTCAGGGCTCGCCTTCAGGCGATCACAAAGCCGTGGGACTCCTAGCTTCGGCAGGTCGTGGAGACCCAGACTCTGCGTACGTGTGAACGCCCACCAGCCATCGCGATCCATCCCTCCTCTCTCCCTCGCCCGCAATACGGCTTCATGCGAGCGCAAGAAATCGAGAGTGTGCGGAAGGTGTTCTAACTGCTCCTCCGTGAGCAGGTCCATCACGCCGCCCTCGGTGCGCCGATAAGGGAAAAGCAGCATGGACTCGAGTGGCTTGAACGCGAAGCGATCGACGTCAGCGCCACTCGCCAGCGGATGCAAGAGGTCGGGCTCCAGGATGTGCTCCTCCTCGTCAGCTCGGCACCACACCCTACGACCGCCATCACGCGCCTGGCCACGATCATCAAGGATGTAAATGGGATCGGCGCCGGTCTGAAGTCCCGTGAAGATGTTGGTCGTCACCTCCTCGAGCGGCACGGAGCCACGTCCGGCGGCCGCCAGTACATCTACCTCCTCGCCGGCCGCCAGAACCCATGGGCGAGATTCAAGATCCGCGAGCTCGAACTCCTCGGAGCTGGCGGTCTCGACCCCGCGCATCACATCGTCGGCACCGATCTCCTTGTCGGGGCGGAAATAGGTCATGCGATCCGTGCCCGCCTGGTCGAGGATCACGATCGCCGTGTAGTTCGTCGCGCCCGGAAACACCTGGGTGTCGCCGAAATCGATGATCTCCTCGATCAACCGCCGTCCGGCGAGCAGCTCTCGCAGACGAGCGCCTGAAGCCAGCTTCGTGAACTTATTCGGGGTGATGAACCCGAGCCGGCCGGTAGGAGCCAACAACTGGATGCAGCGCTCGAAGAAGACGATGTAGGCGTCGAAGCTCCCGCTGGCGACCTGGAATCTGTCGCGGCAGTACGCCGCCAGCTCACGTCCCAGCGCCTGGATACGGATGTACGGCGGGTTGCCGACGATCGCGTCGAAGCCTCCATCTGGGCGCAGGGCTCCATCACTCGACAGAAACACGTGCGGGAACTCGATCTCCCAGTGAAAGAAACGTCCGATCTCGTGCGTGAAAGCCGGGCTGATCTCCTCGTCGGCAAACCTCCCGAGTGGCTCACGCAGGGCTTCCACAGCCTGGGTCAGACGGTCCTTCTCGTGCACCTCATCGCCGCTGCTGCTCGGGATGCTGAGGATCTCGCTGATTCGGTCGAGCAGCCCCTCCGCCTCTCGTGCCAGCGCCGAGGCGAACAGGCCTCCATCTCCCTCCAGGAGCTCTTCGATATTGGCTCCGACCAGGGAGTTGCCGTGGCGCAGGTTTCCGAGGAAGGTGAGCGGCTCATCTCCCTTCACCGTGATCAGCCACAGCGAAAGCCGCGCCAGCTCCACGGCCATCGGATTCAAGTCCACCCCGAAGAGGCAGCGCTCGGCCACCAGCCGACGGATCTCACCTCGGTCCAGGTCGCCGCTGTAGCTCGGGTCCGTAGCTATATAGAGGGCCATGTAGGAGGCCGCAGAGACAAGGAAGTGCCCACTTCCCATCGCCGGGTCGAGGATCTTCAACTCCAGGAATGCTTCGAGAGCGGCGTCGCTGCTCAAGTCCCGCTCTGCGATCACCGCCGACCGTTGCTCGAGGATCGGCTCGAGGGTCCGCTCGACGATCAAATCCACAACCGGCTCCGGCGTGAAGTACGAGCCGGTATTGCGCCTCCCCTCGGAGGGCTCGAGTGTGAGCCCGTCGCCGTCCTCGGCCAGCCGATATTCGAGCAGGCGCTCGTAGATCGTCCCCAGGTGGCGAACGGACAGCGATCGATAGTCGATGGACTCCATCCCGACCCGGTAGAGCCCATCCAGCGCGGGCGCGAGCAGATCGTCGGGGATCGACCTACCCTCGAAATACGGGTGCCGAGAGGGGGCGAAAAGCCCACCGTCGTACTCGTTTACCCCCAGCCGATCGTCGCCCTGATCGATCATCCGAAAGAGAGCGCGAAGCTCGTTGTAGAGCTCGTCCGCGGAGGAGCTGAACTGCCGGCCGGCGTCGATCTCAGCAGCAAGGCGCTCCTTCTGCTCTCGCACCGAGTAGGGGAAGTAGTGCGGCTCATTGACCGGCAAGAGCTCGCGGGCTTCCGCGTGGAGGCAGAACAGAAGCCGATAGAGGAACACCAGCGAGCCTTCGAAGGCCGCCGCCAGATTGTCCTCGTCTGGCGCATCCCGTCCCAGGAGCCCCTCGGCGATCCGGGGCACCGCGGCGAACACCTGCTCCTCGAGGTCCTCGCCCAGCTCCCGCGCGTTGGCCGTGCCATCAGCAAGCGCTCGATCCAGGAAGCTCTGCCCATGCGCGTCGGGGCGCAGGGCGCTTGCCGAGAAGAACGCAGCGAAATAGCGGAACGCCTCCTCGTCCCCGCCCTCCAGCAGATCGACAAGGTCAACCTCGTAGCAAGCTGCTTCGACGAGGTCGCCCTCGAGCGCGTAGAGGCGCCACATCCGGCCGTTGGTCAGGATCCCCCACGAGCAACGGGTGGCTTGGATGTATTGAATGATCTGAGCGACCGGGTCTTCGCTGAGAGCGCCCCGAGCCCTTCGAACATCGAGCGGGCGGTCGAAGCGCTTCGCATCGAGCACGGCGACCGCATCCCGGTAGCGCGTCACGCCTTCCAGCTCGGCGGCCTCGCGCCGGGTCGCATCGTCGAGGAAGAGGGCGTAATCGGGCTGCCGTCGTCCCCCTGCGAAGCGCAAGCCCGCCTGAACCGTGTATTCAAAGCCAAGCGCCCGCAGACAGGGCTTGATGAAGCGCTCCTCGGTCTGAGCCTCGTTCGCGGTCCTCAGCTCGACCCGCTCTCGCTCCCAGAGCCCCGCGAGGGTGGCGCGAAGCTCTTGAACGTCGAGATCCGCGAAGCCCGGCATTTCGGGCAAGCGCTCGCTGAGAAAGTTCGGTGGGAACAGGCGCCGGTTCTGGGCCGCACCGATCGAGATTTCCAGCTGATCCCCCGTCAAGATGGGCGGATCGGCTCAGGCGGCGAAGAGCTCGCCCTGGTCGGCCTTAACCTCGACCTGCGTGCGAACGGTCTCGGGCGCTGCCTCGCCGATGTAGTGGGCGACGATCAGGTGCTGTGG
>CAZARJ010000185.1:0-4224 GCA_964487515.1 uncultured Conexibacteraceae bacterium
CGCTCACAGCCGCAGCCCCCGCTCCTGAGCCGTCGCCAGGGCCAGCGCCGCCGCGGCCGCCGCCTCGCCGTCGCCGGCGTCGAGGGCCCGGGCCACCGCGGCGTACTCGCCGGCCAGCTCCCGGCGCGCCGCCACCACCCCGGCGAAGAGCTCCCCCCGGGCCAGGTAGAGCTGCCGGATCGTGTTCAGGATCAGGACCAGGACCAGGTTTCCCGCCGCCTCCACGACCGCCGACCAGAAGGCGAAGTCGAGGCGCTGCGCCTCGCCGTCGTCCTCCTCACCCGGAACCTGCGCGGCGAGCTTGGACACCCGTGCGCGAGCGCCGGCCCCGCCGCGCTCGGCCGCCAGCCGCGCCGCGGCGGCGAGCAGCAGCCGGCGCGCTTCGAGCAGGCCGGCGAGCAGCTCGGGATCGGGGCCCTCGGGCCGGATCAGCGCGTGGACCAGGATCTCGACCCCGGCCTGGCGCCAGTCGCTGACGACCGTGCCCTCGCCGTGGCGAACGGTGACCAGCCCGAGCGCCTCCAGGCGGGTGATCGCCGTGCGCAGCGAGGCCAGGTTGACCCCGAACGACTTCGCCAGCGCCCGCTGCCCCGGCAGTGCCTCGCCGGCGGCGTAGCGGCCGCCGAGGATCCCCTCGACGAGCTCGCGGAAGACCTGATCGGGAAGCGGGTCGGCCTGGGCCACTCAGCCAATTGTTCCAGAGTTCGGAACTCTGCGGTTCAGGGCCGTATCAAAGCCCGGGGGTGGAGGCGTAGGACGCCTGGCCGATGTCGAATAACTTCAAATAGTCCGCAGTTATTTGACATCCGCCGACCCTCCACTCGTTGCCGGGGGTGGAGGCTGGCGAGGGGCGCGACCTCGGTTTCCCGGCTCAGCCCTTCCCGTACGGGGAGACGTAGTCGCCGACCGGGGAGCGGAAGCCGACGGCGAGGCGGTTCCCGGGGATGGGCGAGATATCGCTCATACGAACGTCATTCCGCTCATATGAGCAGGATTTCGCTTATACTCTCCGAACGAACCTGAGCCATGGACTTTCAACGACCTGGAAAATTGCTCAGCAGCAGCGCTGAGCCGACGGTGCTCCTAGCGCTGGCAAGCGCGGATATGTCCTTCACCGGCCACGATCTGGCGCGGCGCGCGGGCCTGCCACAGCGCACAACGCAGGACGCCCTCAACCGTCTCACGCCTCAGGGGATCGTTCTCGTTGAGACAGCTGGCCGAGCCAAGCTCTACAGCCTCAACCGCGATCACGTAGCGGCGCCGTGGATTGAAGGTCTGGCTGGCCTCCGCCAGCAACTGCTCGCGCGGATCCGGAAGCAGATCAGCGAGTGGCCGGTTCAACCGGTGGTCGCCGCCGTCTTCGGCTCCGTGGCCCGCGGCGAGGCGGGCCCGGAAAGCGACCTTGACCTCTTCTTGGTTCGGCCTTCCGCGGCGGACCTAGACGCATGGGATGCGCAGGTCTCAGCGTTGACTTCGGCGATCACTCGGTGGACCGGCAATGACGCCCGGGAGCTCGAGCTCGGGGAGGACGAGCTCAATCCCGCCGTCGGCCAGGAGCCGGTGATTAAGGACGTGCTCGAACAGGGCATCGAGGTCGGCGGCTCCCTCCGAGCTCTGAGCAGGCTGGTCAGAGGATGAGCCCTCGGGACTGTGATGAGGCGGTCGCAAGCGGCCGTCAGAGGAAGGCAACCCAGTTCCTGCGGGCGGCGCTCGACGTTGAAGAGCTCAGTGAGCTGACGAAGGAAGAGGCTGACGTCCGCGACGCCGTCGTCACGCTTTATGTTCACGCCGGCATCGCCGCCGCTGATGTCATCTGCTGCAAGCGTCTCGGTCAGTATTCGCTCGGCAGCAATAGCCACAACGAGGCCGAAGGGCTCCTCAAGAAGGTGACCGAGCCAGACGGCACCCAGCTCGCCAAGCGCCTTGCGCAGCTCCTCAAGGTCAAGACAAAGGCCGGCTACAAGGCTCAGTCGGTTAGCGCAGGCGATCACAGAACCGCCAAGCGGGCAGCTGAAAAGCTGGTCCACGCGGCGCAGGAGCTGCTGTGAACCCGTCCGCGGAGAAGGGTGTGTCGCCTGACCGCACGTGGTCACCGCTGGCAGTCCCCGCCGACGCTCCAAGCAGACATCGCGGCCCGAAAGCGAAGGGACGCCGCTAGGACGCCTGGCCGATGTCGAATAACTTCAAATAGTCCGCAGTTATTTGACATCCGCCGACCCTCCACTCGTTGCCGGGGGTGGAGGCTGGCGAGGGGCGCGACCTCGGTTTCCCGGCTCAGCCCTTCCCGTACGGGGAGACGTAGTCGCCGACCGGGGAGCGGAAGCCGACGGCGAGGCGGTTCCAGCCGTTGATGGCGACGATCGCGTAGGTGAGGGCGGCGATCTCCTCCTCGGAGAAGTGCTCGGTCAGGGCGTCGTAGTCGGCGTCCGGGGCGCCGGTCTCCGGCAGTAGCGTCAGCGCCTCGCACCAGGCGAGGGCGGCGCGCTCGCGGTCGCTGTAGAAGGGGGCCTCGCGCCAGGCAGCGAGCACGTGCAGGCGCTGCTCGTCCTCGCCGCTGGCACGGGCGTCCTTGCTGTGCATGTCGAGGCAGAAGGCGCAGCCGTTGATCTGCGAGGCGCGCTGCCTGACGAGCTCGAGCAGCCCCGGTTCGAGCGGGCTCTCGCGCACCGCCTGCTCGATGCCGAGCATCCCCTTGCGGCCGGCGGGAAGGGTTGACTGGTAGTCGAGGCGCATTCCGTTCTCCTTCATTGCGTGGGCCTCGCCTGGCGGCAGATCCAGCCGTTGGGCATCCGGCCCGTTTCGATCAGCTCCTTCAGCTCCGCGCTCTCCTCGCCGCTCAGCGTCTCGTCGGCGACCCCGTAGAAGATCGGCTCCTCCTTCGCGTTGTGCGCGGCGAGCTGCACGAGCAGCTCCCGGCAGGCCTGCGCCAGCGACTCCTCCGAGCCGTCCTCCGCGAGGCTCTCCTCGATCGCGTCGAGGCGGCGCCAGATCTCCCCGTGCTCGCGCAGCATCACCATCGTCGGGATGGCCAGATCCTTCTCCATCGGCGGGAAGAGGAACTCCTCCTCCAGATAGATATGGCGGCGCAGCGCATCCATCGCGCGCTGCAGCGACGCGCGCCGCTGCTCCCGGCTCAGGTCCGCCGCGGAGAAGCCCTCGACCCCCTCGTCGATCTCGTGGTGCTCGCGTTCGAGCGCCGCCCCCAAGGTCCCGCTTTCCATGTCCACCACCTTCCGGCGTCTTGCAGGGTCCCCCACCGACCGGCATGCGCCGAGCCCGCCTGGCGGGGATCACGCCGTGTCGATGGCTGAGAAGGAGTCTAGTCCTGTCCCCCTCCGTGGCCCGTCCGGGGCCGTGGGCGTCCCGCCGGACGGCGGCTGACACCGGTCGCGCGCCGGGCCTGCGGAGCCGGCCTCAGCTGCCCTGGCGGGCCTGGCGGCGGGACAGCGCCGCCTCCCGCGCCCGGCTCTGATGGCCGGGGTCGTGCGGCTCGCCGGTGACCTGGACCAGACGGGTGATCGTGATGAAGCCGATCCCGCCGACGATGTTGCCGGCCATCGCGACGCCGATGTGGCCGAGCGACTCCCCGAGCCCCGGGCTGGACGCGCCGGCGAAGACCCCGAGGACCAGCTCCCCGTAGCCGACGACGACGTGGTTGAGCATCGGCAGCAGCAGGACGAAGCCGATGATCATCGCGAGCGCGATCCGGGCCCCTTCGGCGCGGGCCGCCATCGTGAGCCATGTGTAGAGGGTCATCGCGACGCCGGCGAGGACGGCGCTGGCGAAGGCGTTGCCGTAGTCGCGCGTGGCGAAGGTGTCGGCGAGATCGCCCGCCGCGGCGTAGGCGCTGGCCGGCAGGACGCCGTCGACGGAGAGGATCGCGGCCAGGATCGCGGCGCCGACGAAGTTGAAGATCAGGGTCAGCCCCCAGAGGCGCATCAGCCCCCCGATCGTGCCCCGCCCGGCGAGGAAGGCGCCGACCGGGACGAGGAAGTTCTCCGTGAACAGCTCCGAGCGGCCGACGGTGAGCAGGACGAACGCGATCCCGAAGCCCAGGGCGCCGACCGCGTGCGCCATCTCGGCGTTGGTGACCGTGGCGACGGCGCCGGTCAGCGTCACGACCACGATCAGGCCGATCAGCAGGTCGAACCCCGCCAGCAGGCCGGTGGAGACCTGGCCCATCCAGCGGCGGTTGATGCGGCGCTCGCCCTCGTCGAAGGTCGA
>CAZARJ010000186.1:0-4191 GCA_964487515.1 uncultured Conexibacteraceae bacterium
GTTGCCGATCCGGATCGCCGAGGCGACGGTCGCGGGATGCTCCACGGGCTGGCCGGAGACGAGCGGGGCGGCGCCCGCGGCCTGGTAGCCGAGCATCGCCGGGGACGGGCCGTCCGACTCGCCGAAGCCCTGCCACCAGGCGGTGATGTTGCCCGCGTTGCCGACCGGGATCGAGAGCGCGTCGGGCGCCTCGCCGAGCTCCTCGCAGATCTCGAACGCGGCCGTCTTCTGGCCCTCGATCCGGTACTGGTTCACCGAGTTGACGAGCGCGATCGGGTGCCGGTCGGCGAGCTCGCGGACGATCCGCAGGGCGTCGTCGAAGTTGCCGCGCAGGGCGATGACGCGGGCGCCGTGGATCAGCGCCTGGGCGAGCTTGCCGCGCGCGATCTTGCCGTCGGGGACGATCACCGCGCAGCGCATCCCGCCGCGGGCGGCGTAGGCGGCGGCGCTGGCGGCGGTGTTCCCGGTCGAGGCGCAGATCACCGCCTTGGCCCCGTCGCCGAGCGCCCGCGAGACGGCGACGGTCATGCCGCGATCCTTGAACGAGCCGGTCGGGTTGGCGCCCTCGATCTTGAGCAGGACACGCGCACCGATCCGCTCGGAGAGGGCCGGCGCCTCGACCAGCGGGGTCGAACCCTCCTCGAGGCTGACGACCGGCGCGCCGGGCTCGATCGGCAGGCGCTCGCGATAGCGCTCGATCAGCCCCGGCACGTCGGCTCCACGGCGCGATCCCCGGCGCCGCCGGCCCGGGCGTCACGGGCCGGCATCAGTTGTATTCCTTCTCGACCACCCGGAGCGAGCGGGGCGCGGCGCGCAGGAAGTCGAGCTCGCCGAGCTCGGCGACGGCGGCCCGGAAACGGCTCTCCGGCGCCTGGTGGGTGACCATGACGAGGCTCGCGTCGCGATCGCTGCCGCGCTGGACGACGCTCTTGACCGAGACGCCGTTGCGGCCCAGCACCTCGGCGATCGCGGCGAGCACACCGGGGCGCTCGGCGACCTCCAGGTGCAGGTAGAAGGAGGACTCCAGGTCGGCGAGCACCTCGAGCCGCCGCTGCGGCAGGTGCACGGGCGCCGTGCCGGCGAGGATCGAGGTCACGTCGGAGAGCACCGCCGAGGCCGTCTCGATCCCGCCCGCGCCAGGGCCGGAGACGGTGATCTCGGTGATCGTCGGCCCCTCGACCGTGACCGCGTTGAAGGGGCCCTCGACCGGAGCCAGGGGATGGCCGCGATAGAGGAAGCAGGGGAAGACGCGGGCGCTGATCGCCTCGCCGTGGCGCTCGGCGATCCCGAGCAGCTTCAGCGACAGGCCGAGCTCGCGCGCGTAGGCGATGTCGTCGGGGCGGATCTCGGTGATGCCCTCGTAGGAGACGTCCGCCAGCTCGATGCGCGTGTTGAAGGCGAGCCGGGCGAGGATCGCCATCTTCGCCGCGGCATCGGCCCCCTCGACGTCGTCGGTCGGGTCGGCCTCCGCGTAGCCGAGCTCCTGAGCGCGGGCGAGGGCGTCCGGGTAGGTGGAGCCGCTGGAGGCCATCTCGCTGAGGATGAAGTTGGTGGTCCCGTTGACGATCCCCGAGACCCGGGTGATCGGCACGGGCCCGAGCCCCTCCTGCACGACCCGGATGATCGGCACGGCGCCCGCCACGGCGGCCTCGAAGCGCAGCTGCACGCCGGACTCGCGGGCGGCCTCGAAGAGCTCCTCGCCGTGCTGGGCGACGAGCTGCTTGTTGGCGGTCACGACCGGCTTGCCGGCCCGCAGCGCCGCGAGCACGTAGGCGCGGGCGGGCTCGATCCCGCCGATCAGCTCGACGATCAGATCGGAGCCGGCGAGGACCTCCTCCCACTCGCCCTCGGAGCGGCGCAGCACGCCGCTGATCTCGGGCCGCCGCCCCGACGCCGCCTCGACCTCGCCGCGGCGCTCGGCGAGCAGCTCGTGGAAGGCGCCCCCGACCGTGCCCCGGCCGAGCAGTCCGATGCGCGCCGGCTCAGCCATCGCCCGCCTCCACGTCGCGCGCGGTCAGGTCCCCGAAGGTCTCCCTCCGGACCACGACCCGCGCGTCGCCGCCGGAGCAGAAGACGACGGGCGGCCGGGGGATGCCGTTGTAGTTGTTCGCCATCGCGTGCCCGTAGGCGCCGGTTGCCGGGGTCGCCAGCACGTCGCCGGGGCGCGGCGCGGCGAGCAGGGCGTCCTCGACCAGCACGTCGCCGGACTCGCAGTGCTTGCCGGCCACGGTGGCCCGGCGCTCGGGGGCCTCGCCGGCGCGATCGGCGATCACGGCCTCGTAGCGGGAGCCGTAGAGCATCGGCCGCAGGTTGTCGGACATGCCGCCGTCGACGGCGACGTAGGTGCGCACCCCCGGGATCTCCTTGACCGTGCCGACGGTGTAGATCGTCACCCCGGCGGGGCCGACCAGGGAGCGGCCGGGCTCGACGACGATCCGCGGCACGGGGTCGAAGAGGCGCTCGATCCCGTCCACCTTGACGTCGATGTAGGCGCCGATCCCGGGCGGCTCGTCGCCGTTGAGATACGCGATCCCGAGCCCGCCGCCGACGTTCAGGATCCGCGGCTCGAGGTCGCGGGCGAAGTCGGCGAGCGCTTCGATCGCCCGCACGTAGGCCTCGAGCTCGAAGATCTGCGAGCCGATGTGCGCGTGGAAGCCCGCCAGCCGCAGGTGGCGCGAGCCGCGCACCGCGTCGACCGCGGCCGCCGCCAGCCCGTCGCCGATCCCGAAGCCGAACTTGGAGTCCACCTGGCCGGTCTGCACCGCCGAGTGGGTGGACGGGCGGATGCCCGGGGTGAGCCGCAGCAGGACCTCCTGCTCGCGCTCCAGCAGGGAGTCCAGCAGCGCGATCTCGTCGAGCGAGTCGACGACGATGCAGCCGACCCCGCTGTCGATCGCCTGCCGTAGCTCGGCCGCCGACTTGTTGTTGCCGTGCATGTAGATGCGCCCGCCGTCGTAGCCCGCCTTGAGCGCCATGTGAAGCTCGCCGCCGGAGGCCACGTCGACGCTCAGCCCCTCCTCGAGGCAGAGCTCGTAGGCGGCCGTGAACGGCGCCGCCTTGCTCGCGTAGAGGACCTCGAAGTCGACCCCGCGGGCGCGCAGGGCGCCGACGTACTCGCGCGCGCGGGCGCGGATGTCGTCGGTCGCGTAGAGGTAGGCGGGGGTGCCGAGCTCGCGCGCCAGCTCGACCACGTCGCAGCCGCCGACCTCCAGGTGGCCGGCCTCGTTGACGCGGCTGCCGCGCGGGTACGCCGGGGAGGCGGCGATCGGGTCGACGGGCCCCGGGGACGCGGAGGCGTCCCCGCCCGGGGCGCCCCCGGGCACGCCCGGGGGCGCGCTCGCCGCCGGCCCGCCGGCCGCGGCGGCGCTCGTTGTGCTCGATCGGCCCATCGCGGCCATTCTCACATCGAGGCGCGGCCGACGCGTCGCGCGCCGCTCGCCGCGCCTAGAGGTAGCCCATCGGATCGACGGGCGCGCCGTTGACCCGGACCTCGAAGTGCAGGTGGTCGCCGAAGCAGTGGCCGGTGCAGCCGACGTAGCCGATCACGTCGCCCTGGCTCACCGAGCCGGAGGTGATCGCGAAGCGCGACTGGTGCGCGTAGCAGGTGGACAGCCCGCCGCCGTGGTCGATGCAGGTGAAGTTGCCGTAGCCGCCGCTCGCCGCGTCCGACTGCACGAGGGCGATCCGGCCGTCCTTGGCGGCGCGGATCGGCGTGCCGGCGGGAACCGCGATGTCGACGCCGGTGTGCGCCCGGCCCCAGCGCTGGCCGAAGCCGGAGACGACCGGGCCGTTGACCGGCCAGATGAAGCCGGCGGAGCCGCCGCGGACCGGGCCCGCCGGGAGGTTGGGGACGCCGGAGGCGGCGGCGAGCTGGGCCTGGATCTTCTTCTCGATGTCGCTCACGTCGCCCTCGAGGTGATGCACGTGGCCCTTGACGCGGCTCAGCGCCCGGCGGCTCTGCGCGCGGGCGGAGGCGAGCTGGAGCTCGCGGGCCTCGAGCTCGCTGCGGGTGCGGGCGAGCTCGTCGCGGCGGGCGGCGATCGAGTCGCGCGTCGCGCGCACGCGGTCGACGGTCTCCTGGGTGTCGTTGCGCAGCTCGCGGACCTGGCCGACGATGTCGGCGTTCTCCTGCTGGATCCGGTGCAGGTACTCGTAGCGGCCGAGCGCGTCGTCGAAGCCCTCCGAGTCGAG
>CAZARJ010000187.1:0-4190 GCA_964487515.1 uncultured Conexibacteraceae bacterium
TCGTCCGCTGAGCTCGTCCCGAGGGAGGGCCGGGACGCTCACCCGGTTCCGCGGAACCGCCAAGTTCATAACAGGAAGACAAGTTCTGGTCTGATAGCTGACCCCGTTCGCCGGGTGGCTTTGGTCGGCATCGGATCCGTTCCGTCCGGGGCGCCGCCTAGTATCGAACATATGTTCGTTCCACCGACCGCGAAAGCCGGTTCAGAGCGGGTTCCCGGGCCGTACGACCCGGCCGCAGCCGCGGGCCCGGAATCGCCCTGCGCCGACGCTGCCCTCGCGGAGCTGCCCCTCGAGCTGGTCGAGCGCCGGATCGGCGAGCTGGCAGCACAGATCAGCGCGGCGACGTGCCGCTGGCTCGAGCTGGTCGCGGAGTTCGAGCGGCGGGGAGGGCATGAGCAGCTCGGCTTCGCCTCCTGCGCGAGCTGGCTGGCCTGGTACTGCTCGGTGGATCAGCGATCCGCGCGCGAGCATGTCCGGGTCGCGCGGCGGCTCACGGAGCTGCCGCTGATCCGCGCCGCCTTCGCCGTGGGGAGGCTCAGCTACTCGAAGGTGCGCGCCCTCGCCCGCGGGGCCGAGCCGGCGATGGAGGAGCATCTCCTGGAGCTGGCGCAGCACGCGAGCGCCGCGCAGCTGGAGCGGATCATGTCGGGCTACCGGACCGCGACGAGCGACGAGGACGCCGAGCGGGCGCGCGAGCGGCGGCACCTGAGCACGCAGTGGGAGGACGATGGGTCGCTGCGCATCCGCGGCAGCCTGCCGCCCGAGGAGGGTGCCCTGCTCGTCAAGGCGATCGAGCTGGCGCAGACGGCTCTGGCGGCGGGCGGCCCTGGCGATCAGGCTCCGGACCGCGCCGACGCGCTCGTCGCCCTCGCGGAGAGCGGGATCGCAGGCGGGATCACGGCCGCTGAGGGCGGCGATCGCCACCAGGTGGTCGTGCACGTGGACATGGCCGACCTGCCGGATCGCGATCGGGTTGATGGAGCGGGGCGGCAGGGAGTGGAGGGAGGCCCCGGGGCCGAGGCGGGGACGGAGGAAGGGCGGTCGCGCGGCGCCCGGCTCGAGAGCGGGCCTCCGATCGCGGCGGAGACCCTGCGCCGGATCGGCTGCGACGCGTCGCTGGTGACGATGATCGAGCGCGATGGCGAGCCGCTGTCGGTCGGGCGTAAGAGCAGGAGCCTGCCGCCCTCGATCGCGCGCGCCCTGCGCAGTCGCGACCGGACCTGCAGGTTCCCGGGTTGCGAGCGGACGCGGTTCGTCGACGCCCACCACATCCATCACTGGGCCGACGGCGGCGAGACGAAGCTCGACAACCTGGTTCGGCTCTGCCGCCACCATCACCGGCTGATCCACGAAGGGGGGTTCACGGTCGAGCGGCTGGAGCCGGGCGCGGGGAGCGCGCGGCTGGTGTTTCGCAATCCACACGGCGTCGTGATCGAGGAGAGCCCGGAGCCTCCGAGCGGGTCGGTCGAGGGGTTGTTGGCCGGCCTGGAGGCCGAGGGGAGGCAGGTCGATCCCGGGGGCGTGTTCCCGCTTTCGGCGGGTGCGCCGATGGACCTGCACCTCACGGTGTGGGGCCTGGCGCAGCGCTGGGAGCGCTGCCGGGGCGAAGGGGAGCCGATGCGGGGCCCGTGAGGCCGGCGAGAATCCGGGGCGCAGCGTCCGGGGTGGTCGTCAGATTTGAGGAGGGAGAGCGGACCTCTCCAGAGTGCCGGCCCAGGTCGGCGAACCGGATCTCCCGGGTGGGCCCGGATGAGGGGACCCGGGTTGGACCGGGGTCGATGAGGAAGTGTTGAACGTGAAGATCGCTCACATCGCAGACGTGCATCTGGACCGGCCCTTCGTGGGGCGGAGCGAGTCCGAGGGCGAGCGCGCCCGGCGCCGGCTGATGGAGACCTTCAAGCGGGCGCTCGCCATCGCGCGCGAGCAGGGCGTCGAGCTGATCACGATCGGCGGCGATCTGTGGGAGGCGGAGAACGTCCGCGTGGACACCCGGCGGGCGGTGGCGCTGGAGCTCGGCGGGCTCGGGGTGGACGTGGTCGTGATCTGCGGCAACCACGATGCCTGGGTGCCGGGTGGCGCGCACGACCGCACCGAGTGGCCCGCGAACGTCCGGGTGGTCACCTCGAGCGCGCCCGAGGAGATCAGGATCGGCGAGGTGAGCGTCTGGGCGGCCTCCTGGGTCGGACGCGAGATGAACGCGGGCTTTCTGCGCGAGGTGCGGACGTCGCCGGAGCGGGCGAACATCTTGCTGATTCACGGGACCGCCCGGGCGACGGGGTTCTTCCACGAGGAGGACGTCCACTGCCCGTTCGACCCCGCCGTCGCCCGGGAGGCGGGGTTCGCGCTCTGCCTGGCCGGGCACATCCACCACGGGAGCTACGAGCAGGGGGTCGTCTATCCGGGCTCGCCGGAGCCCCTGGGCTGGAGCGAGGACGGCATGCACTCCGTGGCGATCGTCGAGGTCGGGCCGGGCGCCGAGCCGCGGGTGGAGCTCGTGCCGACCCACGCCCACAGGTATCTGCGGATCGAGGCCGACTGTGGGGGCGCGGAGTCGAGTGGCGAGATCGAGGCGCGGCTCGAGGCCCGCCTGCGGGCGGAGGCGATCGGGCGCGACGGCACCGTCCACGTGCGGGCGAAGCTCCTCGGCGAGATCGATCCCCTCTGCGTGGTCGACGCCGAGGCGCTGGCGGAGTCGTGCCGGGAGGGGCTGGCCGAGCTGAAGGTGGTCGACCGCACGGTCCCCGGCTTCGACATCGAGGCGATCATGAACCGGGAGACCGTCGACGGGATCTTCGTCCGCCGCATCCAGCGGCTGATCGAGGAGGAGGGCGACGATCACGAGCGGCTCCAGCGGCTTCAGGAGGGCATGTACGTCGGGTTGCGGGCGCTCGCGGGACGGGAGGAGGTCATCCATGTGGATTGAGCGGCTCGAGATCGCGGGCTTCGGCCGGCTGCGGGGCGGCTTCACGCTCGATCGTGGGTTGACCGTGGTCCACGGGCCGAACGAGGCCGGCAAGAGCACCCTGCACGACGCCCTGGTGCGCTCGATGTTCGGCTTCGACAGCGGCGAGCGGCGGCGTCGCAACGACACCTCGACGATGCTGCGGCGCGCGCCCTGGCGGGAGGGCCCGTTCGGGCTCGTCGCGACCATGCACCGCGGTGATCGGGAGCTGCGGGTCGAGTGGGCGTTCGACCGCGAGCGCGGTCAGTCCCTCGTGCTGCGGGACGGGGTCACCGGCGAGGATCTGACGGCGGAGGTGGCGGCGAGCGGCGGCGACTACGCCCTGGGCGAGTGGCTGTTCGGAATCGGCCTGCACGAGTACCGCCAGTGGAGCTGCCTCGACCAGGCCGCGGGAGGGAAGGTCGACAGCGACCGCGGGCTGGTGGAGCGGCTGCGGAGCGCGAGCGAGACCGGCAGCGAGCGGGGCGGCGTCGACCGGGCCCGTGAGCTGATCCGGAGGGCGAGGATGTCGGAGGCGATCGGCGCCCGGGCCGGCACGCACGCACCCCTGCAGGGGCGCGCCTACGCGATCGCCACGGAGCGTGCAGCCGAGCTCGAGGGGTGGATCGCGGCGGCGGAGGAGGTTCAGGGCGAGCTGGAGCGCGAGGCGCAGGACCTGGAGCGTCTCGAGCGCGACGAGGCCGAGCTGGGGCGGCGGATCGCCGGGCTCGAGCACGAGCGGCTGCTGGCCCGCCGGGCGCGGCTCAGGAAGACGCTCGGCGACGCCCGCGCCGCGGCCGAGCTCGCCGCGGCGGGCGACGTGGGCGACATCCCTGACATCGCGAGGGATCAGGCCGATGCGGCGCGCTCCACCCACCGCCGGATCGAGGAGCTGCGGGCCGAGCGGGCGCAGGCGCAGTCCCGCCAGGAAGCCGCGGGCGACGAGCTCGCCCGGCTCATGGGTGAGGCCGGGGCGGTCGACGCCGAGATCCAGGGCCTGGCTGCCTATGAGTCGGTGGAGGTCTCCCGGGAGGGGCGCGTCAGCGGGCTGCTCGGGGCGCTGGACGAGCGCGAGCGGGCGGTCGCGGCGCTCGGATCGCCGTCCGGCGGCGCGCGCCCGGAGGAGCCGCCCGCCGCGGGCGGCGAAGACCTCGCGGGCGCGGGGCGCGGAGCCGCGGAGTGGACGCTGCCCGCCGGCGTAGCCGCGCTGTCGGTGGCGGGGGGTTTGCTCGTCTCGCCGGCGTTGTTC
>CAZARJ010000188.1:0-4176 GCA_964487515.1 uncultured Conexibacteraceae bacterium
CCCCCGACTCCGGCCCCCCGGTCGAGGTCACAGACTCCTTCCAGATCACCAGTGGGCCGAACGGCAGGCCGTGCGTCACAGATCTCGCCGACCGCCCCTTCGAGCCGGATATGAGCTCCGGGGTAGTCAACCCGGTGGCCGGCTCCTTCAGCCCCTTCATCTTCCGGCTGACGCGTGAAGATGGCGAGCAGGAGATCCTCAGCACCGAGGTGACGCCCCCCGAGGGAGTCACCGGCAAGCTGGCCGGCATCCCCCGCTGCTCCGAGAACGACGCGGCGGCAGGCACCTGCCCCGAAGACAGCAAGGTCGGCGAGGTGATCGCCGGAGCCGGAGCAGGTCCCAGCCCCTTCTACATCCAGGGCGAGAACGCCGGCTCGGTCTACCTATCCGGCCCCTACAAGGGCGCACCGCTATCGCTCCTGATCCAGGTCCCGGCCATCGCCGGGCCCTTCGATCTCGGCATGGTCAACGTCAGGGCGGCGATGCACATCGACAAGAGAACGGCCCAGATCAGCGTCGTCTCAGACCCGATCCCCCAGATCCTCGAGGGCATCCCCCTCAGGACGCGGGACATCCGGATCAGGATGAACCGCGACGCGTTCACGATCGCCCCCACCAACTGCAACGAGATGCAGGTCCAGGGAGTAGCCCACGGCGTCAACGGAGCGGAAGCGGATCTACAGAACCGCTTCCAGGTCGGCGACTGCGCCAACCTGGGCTTCAGCCCCAAGCTCAACCTCCAATACAGAGGCAAGGGATCGAAGCGGCGCAACTCCCACCCGCGCCTTGCAGCCAACCTGAAGATCCCGGGCGCTGACTCGGTCGCCAACGGGGACGGAGCCACCCAGGCCAACATCAAGAAGGTCCGCGTGGTCCTGCCGAAGGGCACCTTCCTCGACCAGGACGCGCTGAGCAGGGTCTGCACCCCCACGCAGTGGGAGGCGTCCGACTGCCCCGAGGACTCCAAGATCGGCAACGCCAAGGCCTGGACGCCGCTGCTCGACGAGCCGCTTCAGGGCCCCGTCTACCTGAAGGTGGGACCGAACGAGCTCCCTGACCTGGCCGCGGATCTCAACGGTGTCGTCCCGATCGACCTGTTCGGCAAGATCGATCAGTCCAAGGGCCGGATCCGCAACGTCTTCCAGGTCGTCCCCGACGTCGCGGTGGAGAGGTTCCGGATGAACCTCCGCGGCGGCAACGGTGGGCTGCTGGTCAACAGCCGCGACATCTGCAAGGGCAGGAAGGCCCTCAGACGGGCGAACGTGGCGATGAGCGCCCACAACGGCGACCGGCTCAAGGAGAAGCAGAGCGTGGTTCGTTGCGGGAAGAAGAAGCGGCGCTGAGGCGCTGAGGCGCCGCTGGCGCTGCCACTCGGTTCTGCGGCGACGCTGATCAACTGCTGGACGCGGTTCTGTGGGGCTTCGGTCCCCGGAACCGCGGCCTCTTTTCCGGCACTGGGCTTGGCGGCACCGCGGAATCGCCAGCTCGTGTCCGGAGAGCGCCCAGTTCCCTGCCTGGTCCGGTAGTAGACGATCCCCCACTGCACGAGACAGTTGACCGTAGGTGGCTACCCGGACGGGTTGGCTCCCTCGTTGCTTGCGTCCAACGGTATGAGGACTGGGTCAGCCGGAGGTGGCGGCCCGACGCCTTGAGGTACTGCGCTTGCGGGGTACTACGACGACATCTGCATCCAGTGCGTCCGCCATTGCGACGACCGTGCCGAGCTCGGGATTGCCGGCGGCGGTCAGAAGGCGCCGGACGCTGGCTGGATGCTTGTCGATCATCCGCGCCAAGTGGGCCTTCGTCAGGTCATGTTCGACGCGGAGCGCATCGAGCTGACCGACGAGTTCGTCGATCGCAGCGATCGTCCGCTGCTGGCGTTCGAACTCGGCTCTGAACTCCGGACCTGCCGCCAGCCGATTGGCCAGGCGGCGGTCGTGGTGTCCGGTGTCGTTCTTCCTGGTGTGGGTGGTGGTGCTCATCGGGCGCTGTCTGGTTGGCGAGTGTAGCGTAGGTGTTACACGCAGGCCGGAATGTGGCTGCCCGCTCAGGCGCCGGCGGCTGAGCGGGCGCGGCGGGCGGCGCGGACGCGGTCGGTCTTCGAGAGGTCGTTCTTGCGCAGGCGGATCGCGTTCGGGGTGATCTCGACGCACTCGTCGGCGCGCAGGAACTCGATCGCCTGCTCGAGGGAGAGGTCCTTGGGCGGCGAGAGGCGCACGAGGACGTCGGCCGCGGCGGCGCGGACGTTGGTCTGGTGCTTCTCCTTGGTCGCGTTGACGTCGAGGTCGTCGGCGCGGGCGTTCTCGCCCACGATCATCCCCTCGTAGACCTCCTCGCCCGGGCCGATGAACAGGGTGCCGCGCTCCTGGAGGCCGAAGAGGGCGAAGCTGGCGCTCTTGCCGAGCCGGTCGGCGACCAGGGATCCGGTCGAGCGCGTCCGCAGCTCCCCGATCCAGGGCTCCCAGCGGTCGACGACGTGGTGCATGAGCGCGGTGCCGCGGGTCTCGGTGTGCAGCTCGGTCCGGAAGCCGTTCAGCCCGCGCGCCGGGACGAGGAACTCGAGCCGGACCCAGCCGGTCCCGTGGTTGATCATCTGCTCCAGGCGGCCGCGCCGGGCGGCGATCCCCTGCGTGACGGCGCCGACGTGCTCCTCGGGCACGTCGATCGCCAGCCGCTCGACCGGCTCGTGGACGCGGCCGTCGATCTCCCGCGTCACCACGCGCGGCTGGCCCGCGGTCAGCTCGTAGCCCTCGCGCCGCATCATCTCCAGCAGCACGACGAGCTGCAGCTCGCCCCGGCCCTGGACCTCCCAGGCGTCGGGGCGGTCGGTGTCGAGGACCCGGATCGAGACGTTGCCGACCAGCTCCTGGTCGAGGCGGCTGCGGATCTGCCGCGCGGTCAGCTTGTCGCCGTCGCGGCCGGCCAGGGGGGACGTGTTGATGCCGACGACCATCGACAGCGACGGCTCGTCGACGGTGATCGCGGGCAGCGGGCGCGGGTCCTCGGGGTCGGCGAGCGTCTCGCCGATCGTCACCTCGGAGAGCCCGGCGACGGCGATGATCTCTCCGGGGCCGGCCTCGGCCGCCTCGACGCGATCGAGGGCCTCGGTCACATACAGCGCGGTGACGCTCGCCCGCTCGATCGTCCCGTCGGCCCGGCACCAGGCGATCGGGGCCCCGTTGCGGATCGTGCCGTGGCGGACCCGGCAGAGCGCCAGCCGGCCGACGTAGGGGGAGGCGTCGAGGTTGGTGACGTGCGCCTGCAGCGGGTGATCGGGCTCGTATTCGGGCGCCGGGATCCGCTCCACGATCAGGTCCATCAGCGGGCGCAGGTCCGTGCCCTCGGTCCCCTCCTCGAGCGCCGCCCAGCCCGCCTTGGCGTTCGTGTAGACGATCGGGAAGTCGATCTGCGACTCGTCTGCGTCGAGGTCGAGGAAGAGCTCGTAGACCTCGTCGACGACGGCGCCGATCCGGGCGTCGGGCCGGTCGACCTTGTTGACGACCAGGATCACCGGCAGGCGCGCCTCGAGCGCCTTGCGGAGCACGAAGCGCGTCTGCGGCAGCGGCCCCTCGGAGGCGTCGACGAGCAGCAAGATGCCGTCCACCATCGTCAGCCCGCGCTCCACCTCGCCGCCGAAGTCGGCGTGCCCGGGGGTGTCGATGATGTTCAGCTTCACCTCGCCGTGGCGCACGGCGGTGTTCTTGGCCAGGATCGTGATCCCCTTCTCGCGCTCCAGGTCCATCGAGTCCATGACCCGCTCGTTGACGTCGGAGCCGGCCCGGAAGGCGCCCGACTGCCACAGCATCGCGTCGACGAGCGTCGTCTTGCCGTGGTCGACGTGGGCGACGATTGCCACGTTGCGCAGGTCGTCGCGGCGGGCGAGGGTGGATGTCTCCGGGGCGGGCATACGGGGCGCGGGATGGTAAGGGGCGCGGGCGTCGGGCCCCGGTGCGCCGTCGCCCTCTGCCGGGACCGCTGGATGCGTATCCTGGCCGCAGATGCCCGGGGGCACCGAATACCGAGAACGCCGCTGGCTGGCGCTGGCGCTGCTCTGCGTCGCCCAGTTCATGGTCATCCTGGACGCGTCGATCATCAACGTCGCGTTGCCGACGATCGGCGAGGCGCTCGACTTCTCGCAGGAGAACCTCTCCTGGGTCGTCAACGCTTACGTCCTCA
>CAZARJ010000189.1:0-4155 GCA_964487515.1 uncultured Conexibacteraceae bacterium
CGCCAGCCCCTGATCGTCCTGGCCGACGATCAGCGCCAGATCCGCCTTGCCGATCAGCTCGTCGATCTCGCTCGTCAGCGCCTCGACGCCGGTCGGGCCGAGCACGTCCTCGAGCTCCCGCGCCAGCTTCTTCGCCTGCGACTGCTTCCCGTCGGCGTACATCACGACGCTGGCCACGAAGGAGGGGGCGTTGTCGAGCTTGCCGACCCGGAAGCCGGCGTCCTTGACGTAGCGGCTGGCCTCCTTGGCCGTGCCGGGGACGCCGATGCCCCCCTCGGGCGCCGTGCCGTTGAGGACCGCGACGACGGGCGACTTGCGCTTCTTCTTCGCCTGCGTCGCCGCGGCGCCGTCCGAGCCGGAGTCGCCGGAGCCGCCGACCAGCCCCAGCGGGCCGACGATGATCACGGCGGCGACGATCAGCGCCAGCAGCGCCCCGGCGAGGATCTTCGGGCTCGCCGGGCTGCGCCGGTCGAGCTCCTCGTAGCGGAAGGCCAGCTCGCCGCGCAGGCGGTCGAAGCGGCGTGGCTTCTCCCCGCCCGCGCGGCCCGCGGAGCCATCCCCGCCGAGCCGCGGCACCGTCGCCTCCGAGGACAGCGCCGCCGCCCGCTCCGCCGCGGCCTCGGCGCGCTCGGGCGAGCGGCCCGCCCACTCCCGCAGGCGCCGCAGATGCCGCGCCTGCTGGAAGGTCAGGAAGGCGAGCACGGCCAAGCCGCCGAAGGCGACGAAGCCGAGGATCGCGCCGATCTCCTTCAGCAGGTCCATCGTCAGCGCGCCATCTTAGAGCCGGGGGTGGGCGGTTCGGGGCTCGGAGCGCGGCGCGTGGCGGCCGCTACCCACCCGACTCCGGCGCCGCCGACGTCCCGGCGGGGCTCCCGTGCCCGCGCATCCGCAACCCGCCGCAGATCACGTCGATGACCCGGGTGGCCAGGCCGGCCTCGTCGCCGGCCTCGATCAGCTCCGCGAGCTCGTTCAGGGTCGCCTCGACGCGCTCCGCCCCGAGCGGGCTCCCGGGGACCGCGCGGATGATCCGCGGCGCGTCGGTGGGCTCGCCGCGCTCGCCGGCCCCGAGCAGCCGCTCGTGCAGCTGCTCGCCCGGCCGCGGCCCGGTGAACTCGATCTCGATGTCGGTGCCCGGCTCGTAGCCGGCCAGCGTGATCATGTTGCGCGCCAGCTCCACGATCTTCACCGGCTCGCCCATCTCGAGGACGAGGACGTCGCCGCTGGCCCCGAGGTCGGCGGCGCGGATCACGAGCTGCACGGCCTCCGGGATCGTCATGAAGTACCGGGTCATGTCCGGATGGGTGACCGTGACCGGCCCGCCGCGCTCGATCTGGCTGCGGAAGATCGGGACCACGCTGCCTGAGGAGGCGAGCACGTTGCCGAAGCGCACGGTCACGAAGCGCGTCCCCGGGTGGCGCGGGGCCGCGGTGCGGACGATCGCCTCGGCCATCGCCTTCGAGGCGCCCATCACCGTGCGCGGGTCGACGGCCTTGTCGGTGGAGACGAGCACGAAGCGCTTCGCGCCCGCGACGGCGGCGGTCTCCGCCGTCACGCGCGTGGCGAGGGCGTTGTTGCGGACCGCCTCGAGCGGGTTCGCCTCCATCATCGGCACGTGCTTGTAGGCGGCGGCGTGGAAGACGACGCCGGGGCGGAAGCGCTGCATCACCTCGAGCATCCGCGCCCCGTCCTTGCAGTCGGCGAGCACCGACTCGACGCGGCTGAAGTGCCACTCCGAGGTCAGCTCGCGCTCGATCTGGAAGAGGTTCCCCTCCGAGTGGTCGACGAGGACCAGCAGCCGCGGGCCGACGCGGGCGATCTGGCGCGCGAGCTCGGCCCCGATCGATCCGCCGGCGCCGGTGACGAGCACGATCTCGTCGCGCAGGTAGCCGCCGACGCGGTCCAGCTCGATCACCACCGGCTCGCGGCCGAGCACGTCCTCCACCTGCACCTCGCGCAGCTGGCGCGTGAGCTGCACGCCGCCGCGCAGCAGCTCGAAGACGGTGGGCAGCGTCCGCACCCTGATGCCGCGCTCGCGGCAGGCGGCGACCACCTTCCCCCGCACCGCGCCGGGCGCCGAGGGGATCGCGATCACCACCTCCGCCGGGCTCAGGCGGTCGAGGATCGCCCCCAGCCCGTCGGTCGTGCCCAGCACCTTCAGGCCGAGCAGGCGCATGCCGAGCTTGCGGCGGTCGTCGTCGATGAAGCCGACCGGGTTGCCGAGCTCGGGGTTGAGGCGCAGCTCGCGGACCACCATCTGCCCGCCGGAGCCCGCGCCGACGACGAGCACGTCGTCGCGGGGGCCGCGCCGGTGGCGGCGCATGCGGCGCTCGACGAAGAGGAAGCGGACCAGGCTGCGCGCCGCCACCACGAGCCCGATCGTGAAGACGAGGTCGTAGATCATCACCGAGCGCGGCATCGGGCTCGGGAACGGCTTGGCGAGCACGAAGACCGCGATCAGCACGGCCGAGGCGACCGCGGCGGCCCGCAGCACCGACCAGATGTCGCCGATGTTGAAGTAGCGCCACCACTTCTGATGCAGGCCGAGGAGGCTGAAGATCACCGACTTGCCGATCGCGACGAAGGCGATCGAGCCTCCCAGCATGGTCACGTAGCGATCGGGGATCCCGCCCGGCTCGTCGATGAACCGGATCGCGAACGCGAGGTAGAAGGCGAGGGCGGCGAGCGCTGCATCCGCCGCGAGCTGAAATGCACGGTGCCTGAGCACCGGCGCGCGCAGGCGGTTCATGGATGAAAGGGTAGAGTCCCGGTCAAGATCGCGGCGTTTCGGGGAGCCTCCCCGCAAGCCCCGCCCCGCCCCTCTGCGATGCCCACGCTGACCGGCTCACTCACCGATCCGATCGTCAACCTCGCGGTCGACTTCATCGATGCCGTCGGGCTCGGCGGCGTCTTCATCCTGATGACCCTGGAGAGCGCCTGCGTGCCCGTCCCCAGCGAGGCCACGATGCTGTTCGCGGGCTTCAACGTCAGCGAGGGGAACATGGACCTGATCGCGGTCATCGCGGCCGGCGTGATCGGCAACGTGATCGGCTCCTGGATCGCCTGGGCGGCGGGCTACTACGGCCGCGTCGAGCTGCTGGAGAAGAACCGGCTCGTCCACATCGACCGCAAGCACCTCGCCTTCGCCGACCGCTGGTTCGAGCGCCACGGCGACGCGACCGTCTTCTGGACCCGGATGCTGCCGATCGTCCGCACCTTCATCTCGCTGCCGGCGGGAGTCGCGCGGATGCCGTTCTGGCGCTTCACGATCCTGACCCTGCTCGGCTGCATTCCCTGGGTGGCGGCGCTGACCCTGCTCGGCCGGGCGGTCGGCGATCGCTGGACCGAGTGGCAGGGCTACCTGCACTACTTCGACTACCTGGTCGCGGCGCTGATCGTCGGGGGCGTCATCTGGCTGATCGCGCGCCGGATGCGTGGCAGGTCCGGCGGCGGGAGCGCGGGGGGCGCCGAGCCGGGGGCCTCCGGCGAACGTCAGGACGACGTCGAGGTCGAGGCCTAGCCGGTGGGCGAAGGGGAGGCGCGCCCGCGGGCTCTGCGGGTCGGACAGGCAGCCGCCCTCGGCCTGGTCCAGGGCCCGACCGAGCTGCTCCCCGTCTCCAGCTCCGCGCACCTGCGGATCGTCCCCTGGCTGGCGGGCTGGGACCTGGACGGGATCAGCGCCGAGGACCGCAAGGCCTTCGACGTCGCCGTGCACGGGGGCGCGGCGCTCGCCCTGCTGATCGGCCAGCGGGCGCTGATCGCCGACGAGCTGCGGCGCCTCGACGGCCGGCGCGTGTGCGTGATCGCGCTTTCCTTCCTGCCCGCGGTGGCGATCGGGCTGGCGCTGGAGGAGACGATCGACGAGCGGCTCGGCGGGCCCCGGGCGACCGCCGCGGGGCTCCTCGCCGGCTCGGTCGCGATGTGCCTCGCCGACCGGGCCCCGCGCGAGCGCGCTGCGGGGGACGCGCGGCCGCTGGACGGGCTGGTGATCGGCTTCGCCCAGGCGGCGGCGCTGGCCCCCGGCGTCTCCCGCAACGGCTCCACCCTGGCCGCCGCGCGCTGGCGGCGCTTCGGGCGCGCGCAGGCGAACCTGCTCTCGCGCACGGTCGCCCTGCCGGTGATCACCGCCGCCGTGGCCCGCAAGGGCTCGAAGCTGCT
>CAZARJ010000190.1:0-4129 GCA_964487515.1 uncultured Conexibacteraceae bacterium
GCGGCTTGCGGCGCTCGGCGATGTCGAGGTCGGCCATGATCTTGATCCGCGAGATCACGCCGTTGGCGAGGCGCCGCGGCACCCTGGCCGAGTCGACGACGACGCCGTCGACGCGGAAGCGAACGCGCAGGTCGCCGCCGGTCGGGTCGAGATGGATGTCCGAGGTCCGGCGGCCGACCGCGTCGGCGATGATCGTGTGCACGAGCTTCACGACCGGGGCCTCCGAGGCCGACTCGCGCAGCTCGATCTCCGGCTCGGCCTCTTCCTCCTCGTCGGCGCCGGCCTCGACCTCGTGCACGGACTCGACGAGCTTCGAGAGCTGGTTCAGCACCGCCTCGAGCTGCTCGGGCGAGGTGACGGCGGGGCGGACCTTGCGGCCGGTCGCGAAGCGGATGCCGTCGAGGCCGAGCAGGTTCGCCGGGTCGGCGGTGGCGACGAGCAGGGTGTCGTCGTCCACGAAGGCGATCGGGATGGCGCGGTAGCGGCGCGCGTCGTCGCCCGAGATCAGGCTGGCGGCGCCGTGGTCGATCTCGTAGGAGCTCAGGTCCACGTACTCGAGGTCGTTGCGGACGGCCAGCGCCTGGGCGAGCTGGCTGGAGGTGATCGCTCCGCCGTCGATCAGGCCCTGGCCGATCGGGCGCCCGTCTTCGCGCGCGAGCGCGACCGCCGCCTCGACCACGCCACGGTCGGCGAAGCCGAGCTCGACGACCACGTCGCCGAGCCGCCGCCGGGGACGCAGCAGCCGCTCGGTCGCGTCTTCGCGCGCGGGCGCGTCGTCGCCGGCCGGTGCCGCGGGCTCGATCCGATCTTCCACGTCACCCCTATCGGCGGCTGCGCCCGTCGCTTGACCGCCGGGCGGCAACCGACGCCTCCGCGCGGCGGCGGAGGCGAAGCGCGCGGCGCCGGTCAAGGTGAAGCTGAAGGTCGCGACCAACAAGCAGCGGGCCGCGCTGCGCTCGCGGGTCGTCGCCGTTCGCGTCCGCGCGAGCGGCAGGGCGCGGGTCCGGCTGACCGGCACGGGCATGAAGGCGCGCAAGGTGCGCTTCCGCGCGCGCGGCAAGCGGGCCAAGCGGGTGCGCATGAAGCTCACCTGGCGCGGCTGGAGCAGCCTGTCGACCTGCGGGCGGCACCGGGTCCGGGTCAAGGGCACCTACCGGCGCGCGGTGCGCCGGGGCAAGCGGACGGTGCGGCGCAAGGCGAGCGTCGCCGCCAAGCGCCGCCTCGCCAGGGACGCCGGCCTCTGCGCCAAGCCGCCGGCCTGCGATCCGCTCGACCCGGCGCTCTGCCTGCTCCCCTGGCCCAACGACTACTTCACCCGGGAGGACGCCGGTTCCGAGACGGGGCGCCGCCTCGCCCTCGCCGATTCGATGATGCCCGCGAACGCGTCCGGCAAGCCGATCGACGCCGCGCCCTACAACGAGAGCGACGGCTTCAGCCCCGGCCAGCCGATCCTCGCCAAGGTGCCCGGGTTCGACAGCCCGGAGGCGCTCGCGGCGACCGGCCCGGTCTCGCTCGCGGCGCTCGGCGAGTACGCGAAGCCCGACGCCCCGATCGTGCTCGTCGACGCCGCAAGCGGCGAGCGGGTCCCGATCTGGGTCGAGCTGGACGCGAGCAGCGCTACCGACGAGCAGCGCCTGCTCGAGATCGAGCCCGCGGCGAGCCTTGAGCCGGGCGCCCGCTACATCGTCGCCATGCGCGATCTGAAGCGGGCCGACGGCAGCGAGATCGAGGCCGGGCCGACGTTCCGGGCCTACCGGGACCGCACGCGGGTGACCGGCGATCCCGACGGCGCGCGGCGCGCCCACTTCGAGCGGCTGTTCCGGGAGCTGCGCCGGGCCGGGATCGACCGGGACGACCTGTATCTCGCCTGGGACTTCACGGTGGCAAGCGACGAGTCGCTGAGCTCGCGCCTGCTCGCGATGCGCGACGAGGCCTTCGCCGACCTCGGCGACGCCGATCTCGCCGACCGGGTCGTCACCGGGCAGGCGCCCGGGTTCGAGATCGATTCGGTGACCGAGGCGCCGAACCCGCGCATCGCCCGCGAGGTGCGGGGCACGATCACGGTCCCCTGCTATCTGTGGCCGAGCTGCGAGATGGAGACGGGCCCCGATCCGGCCGGGAGCTTCAAGCTCGACTCCGACGGGCTGCCCATCCGCAACGTCGCCGAGCCCGCCGAGGCGAGGTTCACGTGCATCGTCCCCGAGGCCGCCGAGGCTGAGCCGGCGCGCCCGTCGCTCTACGGCCACGGGCTGTTCAGCAGCCTGGAGGAGGTGACGATCCGCCCGCATCAGGACCTCGCCCAGGACCACGACATGGTCCTCTGCGCGACCGATCAGACCGGGCTGACCACCGCGGAGCTCCCGCACGTGATCGGCATCGTCTCCGACTTCTCGCGCTTCCCCGAGATCACCGACGGGATGCAGCAGGGGATGCTCAACGAGCTCTACCTCGGGCGCGCTCTCGTCCACCCCGACGGGTTCTCTTCCGCCGCCGCCTTCCACGCCGGTGGCGAGCCCGAGGGCGCGAGCGTGATCGACACGGGCTCGCGGCTCTCCTACAGCGGCTACTCGATGGGCGGGATCATGGGCGGGATGCTGACCGCGGTCGCGCCCGACTTCGACCGGGCGGTGCTCGGCGTCCCCGGGATGCGGTTCTCCCTGCTGCTGCCGCGCTCGTCCTACTGGACCACCTTCGGCGCCCTGATCAAGAACAGCTACCCGCGCGACATCGAGACGCCGCTGGTCGTCTCGCTGCTCCAGGTCCTCTGGGACCGCGGCGAGGCCCAGGGCTACGCCCACCGGATGACGACCGACCCGCTCCCGAACACGCCGCCGCACGAGGTGCTGCTGAGCACGGCCTTCGGGGACCATCAGGTGACCAACTGGGGCACCGGCGTGCTCGCCCGGACCGTCGGGGCGCAGGCCCGCACCCCGATCCTCGACCCGGGCCGCTGGGCCGGCGTCGACGAGCTCTGGGGCATCCCCCGGATCGGCTCGTTCCCGTACCAGGGCTCGGCGATGGTGATGTGGGACATCGGGCCGGTCCGCGAGGGCGCCCCCGGCGTCCCGCCGCCGCCGGTCGCCAAGGTCCCCAACCTGGCCGGCGACGACCCTCACGACATGATCTGGGACATGCCCGCCGAGCGTGCCGCCGTCTCCGACTTCCTCGGCGCCGACGGCTCGTTCGCCGATCCCTGCCCGTCCGCCACCCCCTGCTACGCGGGCGACTGGAACGGCCCCGGCGGCCCCTGAGGCTCCGCGCGCGCGGCGGCTCTCGCGCCCGCTTCCCGCGACGAACCCGAGCTTTTCGCCACGGAGCGGCGAAAAGGTCGGGTTCGTGGAGCGCGGCCCGGCCGGCGGGCGGCTCAGCGCCGCCGCTGGATCCTCATCGCGCGGGCGATGAAGTGGCGCTCGCGCACCCGGTAGTGGGCCAGCGCCAGCGGGTTGGCGCGGCTGTGGACGAAGGGCTGCGTCCCGGAGGGGAGGCCGACCAGGGGCACCCCCGCCCGGCGGGCGAAGCGGCGCGACTGGGTGAAGGGGACCACCGGGTCCTCCCGCAGCTGGGCCAGCAGGATCCGGTCGCGGCGATAGGCGCCGCGGTCGGCGTAGCGGATCGGGCTGTAGGCGCGCTTGTCGCGGAGGCTGGGGAAGTACTCGTCGACCGTCCGGAAGTGGAGCCGGGTGAGGTCGGTCGGCCCGGCCTCGCTGACGACGCAGCGCAGCGTCAGCCGGGCCGCGAGCAGCAGCGCCAGGTTGCCGCCCGCGGAGGTGCCCTTGGCGCAGATCGGCAGCCGCGGATGGCGCTGGCGCAGCAGCCGCAGCCAGGTGATCACGTCGGGCAGGCTGCCCTTCCCGGAGGCGTAGTCGACGCTCCAGACCAGATAACCCCACTCGGCCAGGCGGCGGCCGTCGTAGGCGATCGCGCGCATGTGCTTGGGGATGCCTCCCTGCCAGCCGCCGCCGTGGATCAGCAGCACCGCGCCGCGCGGCCGCCTGTGGTCGGGCCGGAAGACCTCGCGCGCCGGGCGTCCGTCGACCCAGCGTCCCCGCTCCGCGGCCGCCGGGACCTGCTGCCCGCGCTCGGCGGCGCGCGTCTGCGGCCCGGCCTCGGGGTTGCGCGGGGCCGGCGG
>CAZARJ010000191.1:0-4083 GCA_964487515.1 uncultured Conexibacteraceae bacterium
GGGGGTGACAACTTGATGTTGAAGTTGCGCGCAGGTGCAGATGTCGATGCGCCACCGGCCAGTGGCATTCAGGAGCTGTCAAGCCTCCGCGCCACCCCCGCACGGATCACCTTCAAGCGGCGAGCCCGCGCTCGCCGGCATCAGACCCACGACCAGAAAGGCACCCCGGTGAAGAACGCACTCCGGCCCCCGACCACCGCACGGCTTCGCGTCGCGCTCGTCAGCCTGCTCGGCGCGCTGGCCGCGCTGGCGCTGCCCGCCCTCGCGCAGGCGCTGCCCGACGGCTACACCTACGAGAAGGTCTCGCCGGCGGACAAGGGCAACGGCGAGGTCGCGGGCGGCTTTTCGCTCACGACCGGAATCAAGGCAGCGGAGGAGGGTGACCGGATCCTTTATGCGGTGGACGGTGCCCCCGCGGGCGCCACGTCCTTCGCGCAGGCGAACGTCGTCTTCTCCGAGCGCGGCACCGATTCCTGGGGCTCGCACGCACTGACCGGGATCCTGCCGTTCATTCCCGACCCGTCGGCGGGCATGGGCGGAGCCGGAGCCAACCCATTCCCGCACAGCGTCTCGCGGGACGGGAGCAAGACCGTGCTGGAGACCAATCGCGACCCGGTGACGGGCGCGACGGTTCCGGTGCGGGTCTATCTCGTCGACCTCCCGAGCGCGACGTACGAGCGGATCTCGCCTGAGCCCGTGGCCGGCGAACCCTATGTCACGGTCAAGCAGACATTCAGTACCAGCGCCGGCGGCACCGACGATTTCAGCACCCTCTTCTTCGCCTCGGAGGCACAGCTCACCGCCGACGCGCAGGCGCCGGGGATCGGAGCCACCGATCCGAAGCTCTACGTCCACACCGACGCAGGGACGACCCTGGCCAGCTACCTGCCGGGCGGCACGCCCACGACCGGAGTGCTGACCTCCGCCGATCCGGGCGAGACGAATACGGCCCCGATCAACGGCGTCAGCAGCGACGGCAGCATCTTCTGGTGGCGGGACCCGCGCTCATCCTTCAGCGCCGCTACCGGGGGCCAGCTCTTCCGCGCAGAGGTCGGCGTCGAGGACTCGACCTTCGTCAACGCCTCCGAGAACACGACGGAGACGGTCCCCGGCGGTCCGGCTGACTTCGCCGCTGGCAGCGCCGATGGCGAGCGGGCCGTGTTCACCAGCGGCCAGAAGCTGACCGACGAGGCATCGGCCGGGAGCTCCCAGAACCGCAGCCTCTTCCTCTACACGGATAGCGCCGACCCGGAGAACGATCAGAACCTGACCCTGATCTCGACCGATTCGGAGCCAGCCGACGGGACGAGCAGCCTCGTGAACGAGGTTCTCGGCGTCAGCGACGACGCCAAGGCCGTCTACTTCACCGCCAGCAGCCAGCTCGTAGCCGGCGAGCCCACCGATCCGGGCCGAAAGCTCTACCGCTGGACACAGGCAGGCGGCCTCGAGTACCTGCTCACCGCAGCGGTCACCGCCTACCCGCCCGGGGTCACGCCCGACGGTCGCTACCTGGCCTTCCGCTCCTCCGCGAGCGGGATCACGCCTGAGGACAACGGCGGCAACGCGCAGGCCTACCTCTACGACAGCGAGGACGGGAGCGTCGTCTGCGCCTCCTGCATGCCCGACGGCGGGACCAACGCTGCCGCAATCGACGAGCTGCCCGGTTCCAACATCGCCGGGATCAACGAGGAGGCCCGGCGCATGCTCAGCGATGACGGCCGGGTGATCTTCATCACCGCCGATCGCCTGCTGCGTGAGGACACGAACGGCAAGAAGGACGTCTACACCTACAAGGACGGGCAGCTCGATCTGATCTCGACCGGGCGGGCGACCAGCGACGTGCGCTTCGGCGACGCGACCGCCGACGGCTCGCGGATCTACTTCGTCACCCGCGAGCAGCTGAGCGGCTGGGACGAGGACAACAAGGCCGACATGTACGTCGCCCGCATCGGCGATGGGCTGCCAGAGCCGGACGTCCGTCCCGAGTCGCCGTGCACCGGCGACGACTGCCAGGGGCCCTCGCCCGACGGCCCCGACGATGAGATCGGCACCGGGATCTACGACGGCCCCGGCAACGAGGCGAATGCCTGCCGCGAGGCCAAGCACCGCGCCCAGAAGGCGCAGCGCAGGGCGAAGCGCGCGAACCGGGCCCAGCGGCGGACGGCGCAGCGCGCCAAGCGGCTGCAGCGCCAGGCCCGCCGCGCCTCGGGCAAGCGCGCGAAGCGCCTCGATCGGCGCGCCGATCGTCAGCGCAGCAAGGCCAAGCGCCTGCAGCGCAAGCAGCGACGGCTGAAGCGGAGCGCGACCCGCCACCGCAGCGAGCTCCGCGCCTGCCGGGGGCAGAGCCGATGAGGGCGCCCGCAGGCCAGCGCAGCGAAAGCAACGTGATGTCTCAGACCAAGAGGAAGGACGCAGAAGCGATGCAGTCAGCAGGCGAGACCCGGGCGATCGGCCGCAGGGCCAGGACGATGGGGTGGGCGCGTGTTCCGCGTACCGTGGGCGCGGCACTCGTGGCTGCGGTCGCGTTGCTGGCCGCCCTCGCGATCCCCGCGAGCGCCACGGCGACGATCGGCATCGACTCGTTCGACGCGCCGGTCCTGGATGCGAACGGCGCGCCCGAGACGCAGGCGGGCGTTCACCCCTTCCAGGCCGACAACACGGTCGTCCTCTCGACCGACCCGGACACGCAGATGCCGTCCGAGTCAGTCAAGGACATCGTCGTCGACCTGCCCGTGGGCTTCGTCGGCGATCCGAGCGACCTGCCGACGTGCAACCGGGTGGAGCTCTCGATGCTGAACTGCGAGCCCAGCGCCCAGGTCGGGACGATCACCGTCACGCTCGGGCTGATGCCGGGCATGGGTATGCCGTACACGAGCCCGGTCTTCAACATGGAGGTCCCGAAGGGCCAGCCCGCCCAGTTCGGCACCGAGGTGTTCCTCGGCTCCGCGCTGGTCTTCCTGGATGCCAGCATCCGCCCTGAAGACAACGGGATCACGGTTACCAGCAGCGACACGTCGCACTTCATCGCCGTGTTTGGCACCGACCTGACGTTCTGGGGCGTGCCCGCCGATCCGATTCACGACGCCCAGCGCGGCTACCCGATTACCGGCTACGTCCCCAACTGCACCTACTTCGGGACGGCCACACCGCCCTGTGAGGCCGGCGTGGAGCGCAAGCCGTTCCTGCGGAACGTGACCGCGTGCGGCGAGTCGCAGGTGACCCGGGTGCGGATCAACTCCTGGCAGCACCCCGACGACTGGGCACATGAGACCTACATCGGTCCGGCCGCCACCGACTGCGATGTCCTGGGCTTCCAGCCCGACGTCAAGGTGCAGCCGCAGAACACGACCGCTGCCTCCCCCTCCGCCTACACGGTCGAGGTGAGCCAGCAGCTCAACGAGTCCCCCGATGCGCTGGCCACCGCCGACCTCAAGGACGCGACAGTGACCCTGCCGGAGGGCGTCGCGATCAACCCCGCCGCCGCAGGCGGGCTCGAGGCCTGCTCGGAGGCGCAGATCGGTCTCGGGGAGCCCGGCGATCCGGCCTGCCCGGCGCACTCGACGATCGGCCAGGTCGAGATCGATACCCCGACGCTGAACGAGCCGCTCAAGGGCCCGATCTATCAGGCCGAGCAGGATAAGAACCCCTTCGGCTCCACCCTGGCGATCTACATGGCGCCGAAGTCCGACCGCTACGGCGTGCAGCTGAAGCTCGCCGGCGAGATCGCGACCGACCCCGACACGGGCCAGGTCACGACCACCTTCGCCGACAATCCGCAGCTTCCGTTCAGCGAGCTGAAGATGACGCTCAAGGGCGGCAAGCGGGCGGTGCTCGCCAACCCGCCGACGTGCGGGGAGAAGACGACCGCATGGTCGATCTCCTCCTACGCGGCGCCGGACGACCCGGTCGAGGGCACCGACTCCTTCACCATCGACCAGGGCCCCAACGGCAACCCCTGCCCGGCCACCGTGGCCTCCCAGCCCTACGCCCCCACGGTCTCCGCCGGGCTGATCAACCCCGTCGCCGGCAGCTCCTCGCCCTTCATCTTCCACCTCAAGCGCGAGGACGGAGAGCAGGAGATCC
>CAZARJ010000192.1:0-4073 GCA_964487515.1 uncultured Conexibacteraceae bacterium
ATCTTCGACAGCACCGCCCGGCTGCCGCTCGCCGGGCGCCTCGCCCGCAGCGCGGCGGAGTCGCCGGTGATCGTCGTCGCGGGCCCCGACGCGCCGACCGAGCGCGTCGCCGACCTGGCGGAGGCGGGGATCGAGGTCCTCGTCATCTCCGGGGCCGGCGAGGAGCGGATCGGGGCGGCGCTGACGGCGCTCGGCCGGCGCGGCATCACCAGCCTGATGCTGGAGGGCGGGGCGACGCTCGCCGGCTCCTTCCGCGACGCGGGGGCGATCGACGAGGCGCGCATCTTCTACGCGCCGCTGCTGCTCGGGGGCGCCGCCGCGCGGCCGCTGCTCGGCGGCGCGGGCACCGGACGCCTGGCCGAGGCCGAGCGGGCCCTGGACGTGAGCTGGGAGCCGGTCGGCGACGACATGCTGGCCCGGGTGCGGATGCGAGAGTGGTGAGCGATGTTCACCGGCTTGATCAGCGAGGTCGGCGCCGTCGAGGCGTTCGAGCGCGATGCCGCAGGGGGGCGCGTGACGATCGCCGCCGGGCTCGCCGCCGAGCTCGCGGAGGGTGACTCGGTCGCGGTCGCGGGGTGCTGTCTGACCGCCACCCGGCTGCGCCCGGACGCGTTCAGCGCCGAGGTCATGAACCAGACCCTCGAGCTGACGACGCTGGGCGGGCTCGAGACCGGCGCGCGCGTCAACCTGGAGCCCGCCCTGCGCGCCTCCGACCGTCTCGGCGGCCACATCGTCCAGGGTCACGTCGACGGGCGCGCGCGCGTCGCCGACGCGCGCGAGGACGGCTTCTCCCGGCGCCTGCGCCTGACGCTGGAGAAGGGGTTGGAGCGCTACGTCGTCGCGCGTGGATCGATCGCGCTGGACGGCGTCAGCCTCACGGTCGCCGCCGTCGGCGGGGGGCCGGAGCCCGGGCTGGAGGTCGCCCTGATCCCCGAGACCCTGAGCCGCACGACGCTCGGGGAGCTGCGGCCGGGGGACGCCGTCAACGTCGAGGTCGACCTGCTCGCACGCCACGCCGAGCGACTCCTGCAAACCTTCAGAGCAGAAGATGGGAGCTGATCAAGAGATGAGCCGACAGCCGAGCGCCGAGACCGAAGCCGGGACCGCAGCCGCGGGAGGGTCGGGTCCCTTCGCGACGATCGAGGAGGCGATCGAGGAGATCCGCCGCGGGCGCATGGTCGTCGTCTGCGACGGCGAGGACCGCGAGAACGAGGGCGATCTGGTCATGGCGGCCCAGTTCGCGACCCCCGAGGCGGTCAACTTCATGGCCACCCACGCCCGGGGCCTGATCTGCCTGACGCTGACCGCGGAGCGCTGCGAGCAGCTCGGCCTGAACCTGATGGCGGCCAAGAACGAGGCTCCGCTTCAGACCGCCTTCACGGTCTCGATCGAGGCCGCGCGCGGGGTGACGACGGGGATCTCCGCGCACGACCGGGCGCGCACGGTCCAGGTCGCGGTCGACCCGGAGTCGGGCCCCGACGACCTCCACATCCCGGGCCACATCTTCCCGCTCAGGGCCAAGGAGGGCGGCGTCCTCGAGCGCACCGGCCACACCGAGGCGAGCGTCGATCTGGCGCGCCTGGCCGGCCTCAACCCGGCCGGGGTGATCTGCGAGATCATGAACGAGGACGGCAGCATGGCCCGGGTCCCGGACCTGGAGCGCTACTGCGCCCGCCACGACCTGAAGATGGTCACGGTCGCCGACCTGATCGCCTACCGGCGGCGGACCGAGAAGCTCGTCGAGCGGATCGTCGCGACCGCGCTGCCGACCGAGTTCGGCGACTTCACCGCGGTCGGATACCGCTCGCTGGTCGACGACAAGCACCACGTGGCGATGGTCAAGGGCGAGGTGGCGGGCCGCGAGGACGTGCTCGTCCGCGTGCACAGCGAGTGCCTGACCGGCGACGTCTTCCACTCCCTGCGCTGCGACTGCGGCGACCAGCTCGGCGCCGCGCTGGCGACGATCGAGGCCGAGGGCACCGGCGTGCTCCTATACCTCTCCCAGGAGGGGCGGGGGATCGGCCTGCTCAACAAGCTGCGCGCCTACCGCCTGCAGGAGCAGGGCCTCGACACGGTCGACGCGAACCTGAAGCTGGGCCTGCCGGCCGACCTGCGCGACTACGGGATCGGGGCGCAGATCCTCAAGGACCTGGGGCTGAGCAGCATCCGCATCCTGACCAACAACCCGAAGAAGATCATCGGGCTGGAGGGATACGGGCTCTCGGTCACCGAGCAGGTCCCGATCGAGCCCGTGGTCAATCCCCACAACGAGGGCTACCTGCGCACCAAGCGCGACCGGATGGGCCATACGCTGCACCACCAGGGCCTGGCGCTGGACGACGAGATGATCCACTCCGAGCAGCTCGGCGACGATCCCGGTGAGGGGCGGCGGCCGCCCGGGGAGGGCCCCGGGGATGGATGAGCCGACCGCGCGGCAGCGGGAGCTCGCCGCCGGCGCGGAGTGGGCGATCGTCGTCGCCACCTTCTACGACGACCTCGCCCGGCGGCTCGTCGACGGCGCCATGAGCGGCTTCGCCGAGCAGGGGGCGGACCCGGACCGGGTCTCCACCTACGAGGTCCCGGGGGCCTTCGAGCTGCCGCTGGGGGCGCAGCTCTGCGCCGCGACGGGGCGCTTCGCCGGCGTCGCCTGCCTCGGCGTGGTGATCCGCGGCGAGACCGACCACTACGACTTCGTCTGCTCGCAGGCCGCCCGCGGGGTCGGCGAGGTGAACCTGCGCACCGGCGTGCCCTGCTCGTTCGGGCTGATCACCTGCGCCACGCGCGAGCAGGCGGAGGCGCGGGCCGGCGGCGACCGCCGCGACCAGGGCCGCAACGCCGCGATCGCGGCCGTACGCATGCACCTGCTCGGGGCTGAGCTGCGCGCCTGAGGGTCGCGGCGCGCTCGCGCGGGGCGGCCGTCGGCTACCATGCCGCCCCCGATGGCCAAGGTGTGTCACAGCTGCGGAAAGAAGCCCCGGTTCGGAAACTCGCGTAGCCACTCGCTGGTCGCGACCCGGCGCCGCTTCAACCCGAACCTGCAGAAGGTGCGGATCGACGAGGGCCAGGGCCCGCGCCGCGTCTACGTCTGCACGCGCTGCCTGAAGGCCAACAAGGTCCTAAAGAGCCTCTGACGACCGGCGGGGCCGGCGTCGGGGCCGGACGGTAAAACTCCCGGTCGTGGCAGATCCGTCCGTAGAGCGCTTTCGGCGCGTCGTCGAGGCCGCCTACGGCTATCTCGACGCCCGCCGCCACGAGGTCAACGACCTGAACGTCTTCCCGGTCGCCGACGGCGACACCGGCGACAACATGGCGCTGACCATGCGGGCCGTGCTCGCCGAGCTCGACCGGATCGAGGACGAGGAGGGGGAGGTCGCCGACCGCAACGAGCTCGTGCACGCGGTCGCCCGGGCGGCGCTGATGGGCGCCCGCGGCAACTCCGGCGTGATCCTGAGCCAGATCGTCCGCGGCGCCGCCGAGGAGCTGGCCACGCGCCCCGGCGAGCTGATCGACCCGGTCCTGGTCAGCGCCGCCTTCGCGCGCGCCGCCGACGCCGCCTACTCGTCGGTGCGCAACCCGGCCGAGGGCACGATGCTGACCGTCGTGCGGGCGATGTCGCACGCCGCCGCGCAGCATCTCGCGCGGCTCTCCGACGGGCGCCGGCGACTCGAGCCAGGCATGGGCGCCGAGGCCCAGGACGAGCTGCTGGCGGAGGTCTTGGAGGTCGTCACGCGGGCCGGCGAGGAGGCGGTCGAGGGCACCCCCGAGCAGCTCGACGTCCTCGCCGAGGCGGGGGTCGTCGACGCGGGCGCGCACGGCCTCGTCCTGATCCTGGCCGGGATCGTCGCCGGCCTGCGCGGCGAGCAGACCCCGCAGGTGGAGATCCCCGCCCGCGCCCCGGCCCGGATCTCGGCGCCCCAGCACGACGACCCCCGCTACCGCTGGTGCGTCAACTTCGTCGTCCTCGGGGAGGGGCTCGACCCGGCGCGCTTCGAGGCGCCGCTGCGCGAGATCGGCGACTCGGTCCTCGTCGTCGGCGATCCCCGGACCCTGCGCGTCCACGTGCACACCGACCA
>CAZARJ010000193.1:0-4069 GCA_964487515.1 uncultured Conexibacteraceae bacterium
CGCGGCGCGGCGCGGCGCGATCGGGGCGGGCGCCGGGCGCGCGGTCGGCCGGGTGATCGAACGTCTCGATCGCCTCGCCGGCCCCGAGGAGCCCGCGGCGCGCGCCCACGGCGATCTGTGGAGTGGCAACGTGCTCGCTGACGCCGGCGGGCGCCCCTGGCTCATCGACCCCGCCGCGCACGGGGCGCACCGGGAGCTCGACCTCGCGATGCTGGAGCTGTTCGGCAGCATCTCCGCGCGGACCCTTTCGGCCTACGAGGAGGTGTGGCCGCTCGCCCCGGGCTGGCGCGAGCGGCTCGGCCTCTGGCAACTGCAGCCGCTGCTGGTCCACGCGCTGCTCTTCGGCGGCTCATACGGGGCGGCGGTGGAGCGCGTCGCCCGCGGCTACGCCTGACCTCCGCGCCGGCGGGCGGAGCGGGGCGCGCCGCGCCGCGGCTGGCACACTCCCCCCATGGACCTCGAGCGCCTCGACGAGCTGCTCGCCGCCCGCGGCGAGCCCGCCTTCCGCTCCCGCCAGGTCTGGGAGTGGCTGGCCCGCGGCGCCCGCTCCTACGGGGAGATGTCCAACCTGCCGCTGTCGCTGCGCGAGGCGCTCGCGGCGGAGCTGCCCCTTTCGACGCTGACCGTCGAGCGCGAGCTGCGCTCCCGGGACGGGACCCGCAAGGCGCTGCTGCGGACCGCCGACGGCCGGCCCCTGGAGGCGGTGCTGATGAGCTACCGCGACGGGCGCCGCTCGGTCTGCCTGTCGAGCCAGTCGGGCTGCCCGCTCACCTGCACCTTCTGCGCCACCGGGCGGATGAGCTTCGGGCGCAACCTGAAGGCGTCCGAGATCGTCGACCAGGCGCTCCACTTTCGCCGCTCGGCGGCCGTCAACCAGGCGGTCTTCATGGGCATGGGCGAGCCGTTGATGAACCTCGACGCGGTGCTCGCCGCCTGCGAGCGGCTGCCTGAGGTCGGGATCGCGACGGCCCACACGACCGTCTCCACGGTCGGCTGGGTCCCGGGCATCGAACGGCTCGCCACCGAGGGGCCGCGGGTCCGTCTCGCGCTCTCGCTGCACTCCGCCGAGGCCGACCTGCGCAGCCGCCTGATGCCGGTCAACGACCGCTACCCCCTCGCGGAGGTGCTCGAGGCCTGCCTGCGCTGGCGCGAGGCCCGGGGGCTGCGCGTCTACATCGAGTACCTGATGCTGGCCGGGGTCAACGACGACCCCGACCAGGCGCGCGTGCTCGTCGAGGCGCTGCGCCCCCGCGAGGCGTTCAAGGTCAACCTGATCCCGTTCAACCCGACCCCCGGGGAGCTGACCGGCAGCTCTCCGGAGGCGATCGACGCCTTCCGTCGCGTGCTGGCCGCGCACGGCGTCCCCGCCACCGTGCGCCTGACCAGGGGCCGCGACATCGACGCCGCCTGCGGACAGCTCGCCGCCAAGGCCGCCTGACCGCCCCTGCGGCGCTATCGCCGGGGTCGCCTCCGAGCGCGCCCCTCAACTGGGCCGTATCGGGCCCGCATGCGGGCCGAAGCCCATGCCACCTCGGCGGAGCCCCTCACTCCTGCGGGAGGACGACCGCGGAGCCGCGGAAGCGGCCCGCGCGCAGATCCTCGAGCGCCCGCCCGGTCTCGGCCAGCGGGTAGGTCGTGACCTCGGTGTGGATCGGGACCTGCGGCGCGATCCGGAGCAGCTCCTCGCCGTCGCGCCGGGTCAGGTTGGCGACCGAGCGCAGCGTGCGCTCGCCCCAGAGCAGCTCGTAGGGGAAGGCGGGGATCTCGCTCATGTGGATGCCGGCGCAGACGACGACCCCCGCCGGCCGCACGGCGCGCAGGGCGGCGGGGACCAGCGCGCCGACGGGAGCGAAGACGATCGCCGCGCCGAGCGGCTCCGGGGGCACCTCATCGGAGCCACCCGCCCAGCTCGCGCCGAGCCCCAGGGCGAAGCGCTGCGTCTCCACATCGCCGGGCCGGGTGAAGGCGAACGCCTCGCGGCCCTCGGAGACGACGATCTGGGTCAGGACGTGGGCGGCGGAGCCGAAGCCGTAGAAGCCGATCCGCCCCGCGTCCCCGCACATCCGCAGGGCCCGGTAGCCGATCAGCCCCGCGCAGAGCAGAGGCGCCGCCCGGGCGTCGTCGATGCCCTCGGGGATCGGGAAGCAGAAGCGCTCGTCGGCGACCGCGTACTGGGCGAAGCCGCCGTCGATGTCACGCCCGGTGAAGCGCGCCCGCGGGCAGAGGTTCTCGCGCCCGGAGCGGCACCAGGAGCATTCGCCGCAGGTCCATCCGAGCCAGGGGACCCCGAGGCGCCGCCCGTCCTCTGCGCGACCGACGATCTGGTGGCCGAGCACGCGCGGCGGAGCGGCGATCTCCACCTCGCCGTCGAGCAGGTGCAGGTCGGTGCGGCAGACGCCGCAGGCGCCCACCTCGAGCAGCAGCTCGCCGGAGCCCGGCTCGGGGACCGGCCGCTCCTCGAGCCGCAGCGGCCGGCCGGGCGCGTCGAGGACGACGGCCCTCATCCGCGCCCTCGCCCGCGAGCCGCGCCGGCCTCAGTCGGAGAGCTCGATCCGCTCGATCCGCTGCTCGTCCGTCGGCCGGTCGCCGGGGCCGGTCTCGGTGCCCTCGATCGCGTCGACGGCCTCCATGCCGGAGGTGACGCGGCCGAAGACGGTGTGCTTGCCGTCCAGCCAGGGCGCCTCGCCGGTGGTGACGATGAAGAACTGGGAGCCGTTCGTGTTCGGGCCCGCGTTCGCCATCGCCAGCGCGCCGCGCACGACCTTGTGCTCGTTGATCTCGTCCTCGAACGTGTAGCCGGGGCCGCCGGTCCCGGTTCCCTCGGGGCAGCCGCCCTGGATCATGAAGTCGCGGATCACGCGATGGAAGAGGAGCCCGTCGTAGAAGCCGTCGGCGGCGAGCTTGCGGAAGTTCTCGACCGTCTTCGGAGCGGCGTCGTCGTGCAGCTCGAGCTCGATCGGACCGGCATTGGTATGCATGGTTGCGCTTGACATGCGACGGAGGCTAAACGATCGCGGCCGCCGCCCCCGGACGCTACTTTCGTCCGAAGGGGTTGTTGATGTGTCGCTGATCGGTATGCCCCCCACAGACCTCCGCGCGAGCCCTTCGCCCGGCCGTCGCGCGGGGCGGGCGGCGCTCGTGGCGCTGCTGCTCGCGCTCCTCGCGGCGCTGCTGGCGACGGGCCCGGCGGCCGCCCAGGAGCGGCGCGCCAAGCGGCCGCCGCAGCCGAACATCATCTTCATCCAGACCGACGATCAGGCCCGCTCCACCATGCGCCCCGACGTGATGCCGAACCTCTACGGCCTGCTCCGCCGCCGGGGCACCTCCTTCAGCGACTTCATCGCCACCACGCCCCTCTGCTGCCCCTCGCGGGCGACCCAGCTCACGGGCCAGTACGGGCACAACAACGGCGTCCTGCGCAACGACTACTCGCTGCTCGTGCGGAAGCGCAACGTCTTGCCGGAGTGGCTCCGGCGGGCCGGCTACAAGACCGCGCACGTGGGCAAGTTCCTCAACGGCTACGACCAGAATCCGGCCGGCGAGCTCGCCCCGGCGCCGGGCTGGGACCTCTGGTTCACGCAGATCGGCAGGCACTGGTACTACCGGTGGCGGGCGTCGCTGAACGGCAGGAACCGCTACTTCGGGACGCGGGCGCGCAGCAACCTGATCCGGGTCACGAACCGCTTCGCCGTCGACTGGACGAAGCGGCTGCTGAAGCGCTCGGGGCCCTTCTACCTGAAGGTCGACAACTACGCGCCGCACGGCGGCAGGGGGCGCGACGAGACCTGCCGGGGCGCGCCGTCGCCGATCCCGCGCGACGTGGGCCGCTTCGCGCATGTCCCGCTGCCGCAGCCGCCGAGCTTCAACGAGGCCGACATCTCCGACAAGCCGAACTACTCCCACCTGCGCCTCCTCGACGAGGAGATGATCGGGCGGATCACCGACCGCTACCACTGCACGCTCGAGGCCCTGCACGGGGTCGACCGCGGGATCGGCGCGATCCACCGGGCGGTCGAGCGCGCCGGGGAGCTGAACCGCACCGTCTTCATCTTCACCTCCGACAACGGCT